>JAGCAV010000524.1 GCA_017652545.1 Lachnospiraceae bacterium | reverse complement strand
GAAAGACTGGTACGATCAGGCTTCTATGACTTAGCCTTAGCGTACCAGTCGGTGCACGTCAACTATTGAAACCGCCGTGTACCGAACGGTACGCACGGTGGTGTGAGAGGACGGAGGTTAATCACCCCCTCCTACTCGATTAGTGAGAATTGGTGGCACCTGTTGGGGGCAAGGTGATTTGACTTTAATTGATGCCACGAATTGCTCCGTTTCTGCGAAACTTCCGCAATTCTGCGAACATTCGCAATCCGCTGATTTCTCTGATTTCATCAGAAAAATCGCTGCTTGCTCATGTTCGGGCGGATCCCAAGGTCATGCCCCTCTTCATGCAAGCATAATCGGTGCATGACTTTGAGATCCTGGCATCATATCAGAAAACTAAGGAAAGGCTAAGGAAAGACGCTGTGCGGAAAGTTGTACGGACTTTATGATTATGTTATAGTAATGCATGAGAATCCGCCCGGGACAGGAACTGCCTGCTTTGAAACCCGGACAGACAGCTGAAAGGATGCACATGTTATGGATGCGAAGGATCGGATCATAGAACAGAGAATGGCGAAACGGCGCAGGAATACGTTTGTCATAAAGAGTATCATCGTTGTCCTGCTCATTCTGATAATGGTGCTGGGAGGACTTCTGATCAGGGCCCTGATCGTGGACGACTCGTTTGGCGGCATCTTTAAAAAGAAGGCGAAGAAGACCGGCACCGGCACGAAAACAGAGGTGGTGACGGAAAAGGAGACCGAACAGACGGATACGGCAAGGATCCAGGCTGCGCTGAGCAGGGCATCACTGCTTGCTGCCCAGTATGATTACCAGGCCGCCATTGACGTGGTGAGGCAGGATCCCGATTTTAATACCAGTACCGAACTGCAGAACGCGGCAGCCTCTTACCAGAATGTGAAGGATGCCTGCAAAGCCTGGCCGCTGGAGGAAGTGACGCATGTCTTTTTCCACTCCCTGATCAGGGATACGGCGAAGGCCTTCGACGGTGATGAGAAAGAAGGCGGCTACAACCAGGTCATGACGACCATCAAGGAATTCAACAGCATCATTGAACAGATGTATGCGCGCGGTTATGTGATGGTAAGCCTGCATGACATGTGCCAGATCGGCGAGGACGGGTCAGTTACGCCGAAGGAGATCCGGCTGCCCGACGGGAAGAAGCCCTTCGTGCTGTCCCAGGACGATGTGAGCTATTATCACTACATGGACGGGGACGGCTATCCCAACAAGCTGATCGTGGATGAGAACGGGGATGTCAAGAACAGCTACATTGAGGACGACGGAAGCATCTCGGTGGGCGATTATGACATGGTGCCGCTGATCGACACCTTTGTCAAAGAGCACCCGGATTTTTCCTACCACGGGCACAAGGGGATCATAGCCCTGACCGGATATGAGGGCGTGCTGGGCTACAGGACAGACGAGGTCTACAAGACGAGGGAGGAAGGCCGCGTGACGGACTTCCAGCGCAAGTTCTTTGAGGCAAATCCCGACTTTGACTGGGATGCCGAGGTGGCAGCGGCAAAGAAGGTCGCAGACGCCATGAAGGCGGAGGGATGGGAGTTTGCCAGCCATACCTGGGGGCATATCAATCCGGTCGCTTACGGATACGACAAAACCGTCCGGGACACCCAGCGCTGGCTCGACTATGTGGCTCCTGTTGTTGGCAATACGGATGTGCTGATCTTTGCCTTCGGGGCGGACATCGGTGACTGGCATCCCTACACCAGCGATAACCCGTTCTTCGTCTACCTGAAGGAGAAGGGCTTCTCGATTTTCTGCAACGTGGACTCGGCACCCTACTGGGTGCAGTTCGGCAGCAATTACATGCGCCAGGCCAGAAGAAACCTTGACGGGTATCGGATGTACTACAACCCCGACATGCTCAGCGATCTGTTTGATGTGGAGAAAGCCTGGGATGACGCAAGGCCCACACCCGTGCCAGCAATATGAAAGAAGCAGTGAGCCATGCAGCTGCATCGCCATGCGAAGCATGAGCGAATGCAGGTATATGGCGAACGCCCAAACATGAGCAAGGAGCGATTTTTCTGAAGGAGAAAAATCAGCGGATTGCGAATGGTTGGAGCATGGAGTTGACCTGTACTGATGAAGAAAGGACAGTGAACGTATGATCAGCAGACTGATAAAGGAAATACAGAAGAAGGATGCCCCGATCGTGGTGGGGCTGGATCCGATGCTCGGGTTTATCCCGGAAGCCATTACGAAAAAGGCTTTTGGAGAATTCGGGGAGACCCTGGAAGGCGCTGCGCAGGCGGTCTGGGAGTTCAACAAAGCAATCGTGGATGAGGTCTGCGATCTGATCCCGGCTGTCAAACCCCAGGTGGCCATGTATGAGCAGTTCGGACTGCCCGGCCTGGAGGCTTTCAGGAAGACAGTGGACTACTGTCATGAGAAGGGACTGATCGTGATCGGTGACGTGAAGCGGGGCGATATCGGATCCACATCGGCGGCGTACGCTGCGGCGCACCTGGGCAGGGTGCAGGTGGGGAGCCGTTCCTTTGCGCCGTTCGGCGAGGATTTTGCGACGGTCAATCCCTATCTTGGATCGGATGGCATTGAACCTTTTATCAAGGTGTGCCGCGAACATGACAGGGGAATCTTTGTGCTTGTCAAGACATCCAATCCCTCCAGCGGAGAGTTCCAGGACAGGGAGATCGACGGAAGGCCTCTGTATGAACTGGTGGGAGAACAGGTGGAACGCTGGGGCATGCAGTGCCCTGACGAGGGATGTGCCTATACGAATGTCGGAGCGGTCGTCGGCGCCACCTATCCGCAGATGGGTGAAGTGCTCCGGAAACTGATGCCGCATACCTTTATCCTGGTGCCCGGTTACGGCGCCCAGGGTGCATCCGGCAAAGATCTGAAAGTGTTCTTTGACAGAGATGGACTCGGGGCGATCATCAACAGTTCCCGCGGCATCATCGCCGCCTGGAAGCAGGAGCGCTATGCGGCGTTCGGGGAGCAGGCTTTTGCTGCGGCTTCAAGGGCAGCAGTCAGGGATATGCTCGCGGATATCCGTGCGGCAATCCGCTGAATTGTCTGTAATGGATGCTTCTTTTTCCATTTCCATGACGATCATCCATGTCGATATGCACTGGCCGCGACCGGCGGCGAATGG
>JAGCAV010000054.1 GCA_017652545.1 Lachnospiraceae bacterium | reverse complement strand
GTCATCTGGGACCGGGATTTCTATGATCGGAGCGGCGGCGGCCTGACAGTCAGCGGGGGAGAACCCATGCGCCGGTTTGAAGGCCTTAAGGAGCTGCTGTATCAGGCGAAAACGCTTGGCCTGCATGTGTGTCTGGATACCTGCGGGCAGGCTCCGGCACAGAAGTATCTGGCGATCAGACCTTTTGTGGATGTATTCCTGTTTGATTACAAGGTGACGGATCCGGCGCTGCATAAAAAGATGACCAGTGTGGACAATCGCCTTATTCTCAGCAACCTCCGGATGCTCGCTGAGACAGGGAGCGATCTTTTCCTGAGATGTCCCATTATCCCGGGAAACAATGACTGTGAGGATCATTACAGGGCTATTGCGCGGCTGTCTGAACAGTATGACAGGATCAGGCAGGTCAACCTGATGTTCTATCACGATATGGCAAAGGGCAAAAGCCGGCAGATCGGACAGGAGTATGCCCTGGCGGAACTGAAGACGATGGAGGAGACTGCCAGGGAGAAAATCCGGAAAATGCTTCATGCGCTGGGATGTACAAAACTGCGGGAGGGATGAATTCAGTGAAGCCGCCGGTCGCGGCGCGTCATCCAAAAAGCACAAAATGCAACCAGGATGACACATTATGACCTTGTAAGAAATTGATGCTGTATTTATGATGATATCATAGGTGATCATGTGCAATATAGACAATACAGACGGCAATTCATTTCGGTTGATGATCATTATGTGCAGTTTGTGCGCGGCAACCAGAATGCGCACTGTTTATAGTATAACTTATCAATTTGCCGGGAATGACAAAATGTCAGTGCCCGGCGGCAGCTTTACAAGGAGGGAATGCGGATGGAATTGAGATGGACTGTATCGCGGCAGCCGTCATCGGCGGCGTGTCGATGACAGGCGGCGAGGGTTCCGTCTGGGGCGGCCTGTTCGGCGCCCTGCTGATGGGTGTCCTGAAAAACGGCATGAACCAGCTGAGCATTAACTCTTTCTGGCAGAAGATCATTATGGGTGTTGTCCTGCTGTTTGCCATCACCATCGACTCGGTGAGGAACAGCAGCGAGAAGAAGAGCAGGTAGGACTAACGGATGGATGTTCGTTTTCTGAAAGAGGAGCGGTCAATCATTGACAGCAGGGGAACCAGGGACCAGGGGGAGCTGCCGCCGGAGAAGCGGCAGCAGAAATCCCTGTTTTTTCCGGAACCCAGGGCATCGTTCGATGACCTGTGGCTGTTTTCCGGCGGGGATCTGGTCTGCTGGGCTGAGTGGACGGTCAGGAAGCTTCAGTACGGTTATCACAGGCTGTACTATGTGCGCGGGGGACGCGCCTGGTATATCACGGACGGGAAGAGATATGCCCTGAAGCAGGGGCATCTGTACCTGTTTCCGGCTTACCCCCACTGCTACGGGATCGAGCACGATCCAAAGGAACCGCTGAATGTCCTGTGGTGTCATTTTGAACTGCATCCGGGCCTGATCAATGACCTGATCGAATTTGACCCGGCCGGTGATGAACAGATCATGACCGCCCTGCGGCTCTGGGCGGATGTCACGGGACTGGAGAAGCCGGGAAACGAGCTGTACCATATCGTCTCCCTCCTGCTCCATCTTCTGGGAAGAAGCGTTCCGTTCGCTTATACGGACCATCCTTTCGGGGAGGTCGAGAAGTATATTGACAGACATCTGTCCGAGAAAATGACGGTGGAGACACTGGCGGCCAGGTTCGGTTATTCCAGAGCCTACTTTACCAGGGAGTTTACGAAAGCCTACAAGATGTCGCCCGGCACATACCTGAAGATCCTCCGGATGTCCAGGGCGACCGAGATGCTCCGGAGCGGCCTTTCGGTAGACGATGTCTGCTCCGGAATGGGCTATTCGGACAAAAAGGTGTTCTTCCGGGCTTTCAAAGCCTATCATGGGGTCACGACGACGGAATTTCTGGAAAACAACAGAACGGGCCCCTGATTATACAGAGTGGAGAGTGGAGAGTTAAGAGTTGAGAGTTAAGAGTGGAGAGTTGAGAGTTGAGAGAAAGGAGCGTGGAGGAGAGCGACAGAACCGGGCCTGAAGAATGAACGTGCGGAAAATCCGGGCCTGTTTGAAGAAACCGGGCGTTTGCCTGTAATTGCGGATCAGTTTTTTTGAAACATAAGGAGGAAAAATGAACAGATATCTGAATCTGGCTGACAGGTTTGGCGGAGACCTGAAAAGCCTTGATGACCTGGGACGTATGCCCGAGGATCAGCTTCGCATACCCAAAGAGGATGTGGAGATCCTGCGGGAGCTGGCAAAGAGAAAACATGAAGCCGCGTGCCTTGACGTTATGGATGAGCGGCGCAAACTGTGGACGGCGGCCAATGACATGAAGATGATCAAACCGCCCATCTACGTGGATGAGATCTGCTGGCCGGAGATGAATCCGGACGGTGAACTGACCCTGCACTGCAAACACTGGTTCGCGCAGGAGATCGAGGAGATTCTGCGCCATGAGCTGTACTGCCATGACCATGGCCTGGGAGATATCATCGTTGAGGATTACATTGAAAGCCCGCTGGTGGTCTATGACAGCGGGTTCGGCATTGACGAGGTCGTGGATATCCGCCGCACTGACCGCAACAGTGAGGTTGTATCCAGACATTTTCATATCCTGATCAAGGATATGGACGATATTCACCTGATCCATGAGCCGGAGATCCATCTGGACATGGAGCGCACATATCAGTACACCGAAGTCCTTAAGGAGATCTTTGAGGACATACTGCCGGTGAAGATCGTCGGCGCGAGGGGTCTGTGGTTCACACCCTTTGATTACCTGATCCGTGTGCTGGGCATCCAGGAGACGATGATCAATCTGTACGATGAACCGGAATTTGTGGAGGCGGTGGTCAAACGGTATGTGGACTGCTGCATGATCCGCATGGAGAAGTACAGGGAGCTGGGAATCTGGGCTTCCAATAACAGTTCCTGCCGTGTGGGATCCGGCGGATACGGCCTGGTCAGCTGCCTGGATGAGCGCGAAAAGGCACCGACCCACTGCGATACCATGCAGATGTGGGGCTGCGGCAACGCACAGATCTTTACGACAGTCAGCCCTGAGATGCATATGCAGTTCTCCCTGCAGTATGAAATGGAGTGGCTGAAGCAGTTCGGTCTCAATTACTATGGCTGCTGCGAGCCGCTGTATCACAAGATGGATCTGATGGATCAGATTCCGCGCCTTCGCAAGGTTTCCATGAGTCCCTGGAACAAGTTTGACCTGGCGGCGGAGCGCTGCCGCGGCAAATATGTGATGAGCTGCAAGCCGGCACCTTCTATTTTTGCTGTCGGTGAACTCAATGAGGATGTGGCCAGGGCCGATCTGCGCAGAATCCTGGACCAGACGGAAGGGTGCAGCCTGGAAATCGTCATGAAGGACATCAGCACGGTGGATTATAAACCGCAGAAGCTGTGGAGATGGGCTCAGATCGCCAGAGAAGAGATTGACAGAAAATATAACTGATATCGGAGAAGGCAAAAGAAACAGATAGAACCAGCCTGACTGACGGCCTCCTCTGATACCGGAAACGATCAGAGGAGGTTGTTTTATGAGCAGTGTGACTTTGAACTTTGTCCCCAAATTTGAGCAGTCCGAGCGGATCAGGGTTCTGGAGGCAAGGAACCAGGAACTCGGAACGAACGGCATGCGCCAGTTCGATTCTTACGGGGACCACAGATGCTGGCTGAATATCGGCCCGTTTCCGAAGATGGATGAGCTGCCGTCGACGAAGCAGGGATTCCGTATGAGCTCCGAGCAGTGGGGTGAGGATTTCCGTTTCATGCTGGAAAATACCGAACCGCACATCTATCCCTGCGAAACCATTGTGGGCGAGGTCTACTGGGAGATCGGGCTGCTGCGTCCGTGCGGGACCACCGGCTGGAAACAGGCGCCGAATGCCGGTGAGATCGAAAAACTGATGGAGGAAGCCCTTGAACTCGGAGGCTTCCCGAATGCCTACGGGCATACCTGTCCGGATATCGAGATTCTTCTGAAACAGGGCTTTGACGGAATTCTCGCCCGTATCCGGAAATCTCTGAAACTGTATACGGATCTGGAGAACAAACCGCGCGCTTCCTATCTGCGGGGCCTCGAGCACGTCTGCCTGGGGTGTATCCACTATATTGAAAATTATGCCACACTGGCGAAGAAGCTGGCGGATGAGACAGAAGACCCCGATGAGAAAGAACGTTTCACCGGGATCGCCGCCTGCTGCCTGAATATCGCACACAACGCGCCTGAAACCTTCTATGAGGCTGTTCAGGCTGTTCAGTTTGCCATCCTCTTTGACCGCTGCACCGGTCATGGAAACGGTTACGGCCGCATGGACCTGTACCTGATCGACTTCTACCGGAAGGGGATCGCGGACGGCACACTCACACGAAAAGCAGCAAGGGAGATGATCGCGGAGATGTACATGAAGCTTCGCGGCCAGTATTTCTCCTTTGGCGGCAGGCTGGAGGACGGTTCCGACGCGACCAATGAGATGAGCTGGGTCGGCCTGGAAGCCTATGACCTGATCGGTGACTACAACAACCTGGGCGTCATGTGGCATCCGGATATGGATCCTGCATACTATGAGTATGCGTGCGACGTGCTGGCGCGCCACGGGGAGAGCATTCCTGTTCTCGTCAACTGGGACCTTATGCATCAATCGGAGCTGCGCAGCGGCATTCCTGCTGAAGATGCCTGGAAGGTGGTCTATTCGGGCTGCCAGTGGTACTGCATTCCGGGCAGGGAATGGTGCGGTCACGATACCAGCGAGATCGACATGGTCAAACCCATGATGCGTGCCCTGGAACGGGCTGCGCAGGCTCAGACAGAGAGCTTTGAGGATCTGTATGCCATGTTTGAGGAGGAGTTCCACAGGACCATGCGCGCCTACCAGGCTGCCGAAGCCGCGATCGACCGGGTACGCGGCGAGAGCCAGCCGGAGATGTTCACTTCGCTGATCGCCCATGGTCCCATCGAGCGGGGCCTGGATATCGACGCGCCGCGCGGCGTGGATTATCAGTACAGCTCCCTGAACATCCTGGGCATCCCGAATGTGGCGGATTCCTTCACAGCGATCCGTGAGCTGGTCTATGAGAAGAAAATGTTCACGATCCGCGAGGTCTGGGAAGCGTGCATGAATGACTGGGCAGAAAATGAGATCATGCGGCAGCGTTTCCTCAATCAGCCCAAGTACGGCAACGGCCTGGCTGAACCTGATGCCATGTTCGTGCGGGTGTGCAATTCAACGCAGGAGATCGCGGAAAGCTATGTCAACCAGCGCGGCGGCCAGCCCATGCGTCCCTCCCTGTTCGCACTGATGTCCCATGTGGAGAAGCGCGCGCAGATTGGCGCGACGCCCGACGGACGTCATGCCGGTGAAGCGCTGGCGCACGGCATCAATCCGCAGGTGGGCTGCTCGAAGAGAGGCCTGGTTCCGCTTGCCACCTCCGCCGCTTCCGTGGATATGCGCAAATTCCAGGGCGGCTCGATCCAGGTGGATATCCAGCCGAAATTCTTCGATGGAAAGGAAGACCGGTTCTCCTATATCCGGGATTTCTCGATCGCCTTCTTCAGGCAGGGAGGGCAGCAGATCAACCTGCACATTATGGACCTCGGAAAACTCAGGGACGCGGTCGATCATCCTGAAAAGCCGGAATACCGCAACCTGGTTGTGCGCGTAACAGGCTACTGCGCGCGTTTCATCACCCTTTCCAGGGATTATCAGGAAGATTTTATTGCCCGTGTCAATCACGAAACAATGTGAAGAAACGGTGAGCCGGAAAATGAACAGAAAATTGCTGACAATCGATGTTTCACACGGAACGACCCATGACGGACCCGGCATGCGCACGACTGTCTTTGTGAAAGGCTGTCCGCTGCACTGCCGGTGGTGCCAGAACCCGGAGAGCATCCGGATGCGCAATGAAGTCTGGTGGGATGCCGCCTCATGCATCGGCTGCGGTTCCTGTGCGGCTGCCTGCCCGACCGGCGCGCTGCAGATGCTTCCGGAGCGCATCCATATCGACCGGACAGTATGCGCGGCCTGCGGGAAATGCGCAGAGGCATGTCCTGCCGCGGCCATGCTCTGGCAGGGACAGGAATACGACCTGGAAACCCTGCTGGAAGAGGTGCTTCGGGACAGGACATTTTATGAGCAGTTCGGAGGCGGTGTCACGGTATCGGGCGGGGAACCGCTTCTGCAGGCGGAATTTGTGGAAGCCTTCTTCAGGCGGCTGAAGGAGGAGAAGATCACGACGGCGCTTGACACCTGCGGCTGTGTGCCCCGTAAGAACCTGGAACATGTGCTGCCGCAGACGGACTGCCTGCTCTATGACATGAAGATTTTTGACCCGGCGATGCACCAAAAATACACCGGACAGTCGAATGAGCGGATCCTGGAAAATCTGATCCTGGCAGCCGAATTCATGCGCAGGGCGGATCATCCCATGGCGCTCTGGATCAGGACCCCCCTGATCTATGGGGCGACTGCTTCGCGGGAGAACATCCGCGCGATCGGCGCGTTTTTGCGTGAACATGTATCGGATGTGCTGGAACGCTGGGAAATGCCGGCTTTCAACGGCGTGTGTGTCTCGAAATACGACAGGCTGGAACAGAAATGGGATTATGACGGGATGGGTGCCATGACCCGGTCCCAGATCGAACCGCTGCGCCTGGCTGCACTGGAGTACATCCCGGAGGATAAGGTCCTCGTCAGCGGCATGATCCGGGAGTGATCCGCTACAGTTCCAGTTTTCTTGCGGTCGGATACCCGTACATGCGGAAAAGGTGATTTGCCTCCTGCTGCGCTTCCTCAAGCGCGCTTTCGACAGACATGTTTTCCCGTACGACCCGGCGGAACGCCTGGCAGAGGATGTGTTCGACCTCGTTGGGCGGCAGGATCAGGGACCGTCTCTGGTAGGGCGTGTTGCGGCGCACAGCCAGCCGGAGGCTCTCCTCCGTACAGGCCAGCCAGGGATACAGCTTGTGCAGCTGATAGTTGTGATAGGGAGCCTTCATGGGCGTGGCCCCGTTCAGGATCGTCAGGTAATAGCCGGTATCGACCTGCAGGATCCAGGAAAAGAATTTGTGGACGGCTTCCACATTTTTGGAGAAGGGATTGAGGCCGATATTCCATCCCACACTCGCGGGATGACGTCCCGGTATGGTCTGCACACCGACCTTCTCAGGCATATGACCGCTCAGGTACCGGCTGATCTCCTGGGCAAATTCGGAGTATGTGATCAGCATGGCGGTTCTTCCGCTGCAGAAATCACGGACCGTTTTATGGATCGATGAGCCCAGATCACCGTCAGGCGTACATGAAAGCGTGGCAAGGATGCTTTCAAAGGCCTGGCGGTTTTCCTTTGTGTCGAAAGACGGCCGGCGGTAGCTGTCCCAGAGCTGCCCGCCGTAGGACCAGAGACGGATCAGGATCTCAGGCGCCATTTCCTCATCAATGATGCCGGCAAAGGAAGTGCCGTACTCGGTGGGGGAAGAGGGCGTGATCGACCGGGTAAAGAAAGCCGCGATATCATTGAATTCCTTCCATGTGCGCGGCGGACGAAGGGAAATACTGCTGTGCCTTTGGTACTCCTCCCTGAGCTGGTGGCTTTCAAACAGATCCCTTCTGTAGAAAAGGAGGATCGTGCCTCCGCTCAGAGGGATTCCGTAGTACCGGCTGTTGACCTGGCAGTTGCGGAGACTTTCCGGAATCAGAAGATCCCGTGGAAAACGATCGCTTTCGGCAAAGTCGGAAATATCTGCCAGACTGGCGTTCTGGACCATGTACTCCAGCCAGGGCACATCATACGTATACAGATCATATCTGGCGGTCAGTTCGTCCATGTCTTTCGAAACCATCCGGAACAGTTCATTCTGGGCGACAAAGGTATAGTTGACCCCAATCCCGGTCATACGGGTAAAGTGCGCAGTGAGAAGGCTGAGGGCTTTTACGGTGGGATTCCCGACTGCCAGGAACTGAAGGACCTCTTTTGCATGCCCGGCTCTGCCGGAAGACGCCTCCGTGCGCCTGCCGTGCTTTCTTTTGGGAATCTGTGTCAGGGCCAGTTCGTCGGAGACAGGAAGTTCCGTGATCGTCTGCTCAAAAAGGTCGGGTTCCTGTATGTTTCGAAGCAGCATGCGCGCCGCTTCCTCCCCGAGTGAGGACGCGGAACGGGAGATCGTCAGAAGGCCGGAGCTTTCACTGATATCCGCCCATGCTTCCTCCGAGTAACTGACAACGATCAGGTCACGGGGAATCTTCAGGCCTGCGTAATGCAGCGCCACCAGCAGACCGTTGGTCGCTTCGCGGTTCGTGGAAATGAGAACCTCGGGAACATCGTTCGTGAAGGACCTGAGGTAAGAACTGAATGCATCCTCCCTTGTCAGGTTGGTGACACAGATCCGGGTAGGTTTAAGATCTTCACTGCATTCCGCCATGGCATCGTAGACGCCCTGTACACACTGACGTTCCGTGGAAAAATGCAGGGGGCCGCACATGATGGCGATCCTGCGGTATCCCTTCCGGAGCAGGTTGTCGGTAAGCCGGTAAAAGGCGTCATAGTTCTTGAAACCGATATAATTGATCGGGAGCGATACCGGTTCTCGCTCCATGAACACGACCGGTATTTTGTAGCTGATCAGATGGTCCTGGAAAAAAGCCGTGTTTTCCGGCTGGGAGGTGATCAGGAGGATACCTGCCGTGTTCTGGGAGACGGCTTCGTCGATACGCGCACATTCGATGTCAGGGGAACCGTTTGTAAATGAGATGCTGGTCGTGTATCCCTGTGCCTGCAGACAGGAAGACAGGCTGTCAAAAGCCTCGGAGTACATGCGGCTTTTCATATCCGGGATGATGACCGATACCACGCTGCCGGCGGCTTTTTTCAGGTTCCTTGCAGACGAATTCGGTATGTATTTCAGCTTCCCGGCGGCTTTCAGGACACGGGAGCGGGTCTCGCTCTTCACCGGTTTCGAACCGCTCAGGGCGCATGAAACCGTAGCGATCGAAACACCTGCTTCCCGCGCTACATCCTTAATGGTTGCCATTACTCATTCCCTCTTTGCTGATCGGCGTTTTTACGTGCCATACCGTGTCATGCTGTTAAGCATTGATTGCAACGGACTGACGCATATTTATCCTGATCATATCACACTTTTTCAGACCGGTAAAATGAACAGGTGAAATTTCAGTAAAACGTTTAGATTTTTTTGACGGCGACCCTGTTGTCCGTCTTTTTTCTGTGTTTATAATAATGATGTATGTATGGTGATATGCTTTATTTCAGGGAGGATATGGTTATGACCGGCAGGGAAAGATTTTACGCGGTTGCGGAGCGTAAGCCGGTGGACAGGCTGCCCGTCTGGATGAGTGCACCGGTCGGCAGGGAGCTGGAACTGATCTGTGCGTACTACGGCGTTTCTGACTGGCACGAGCTGCAGATGAAAGTCGGCGACGACGTGTATGCTTTTGACATTCCGTATGATTCGGGTTACGCGTCCCACATTGCGGCTGCCTTTGACTGGTACAGGAACGGCTCCAATGTAGATCCGGAGCACAGGACACTGACCGCGGACGGGTGTTTTAAGGATGCGGAAGAACCGGAAGATCTTGATTTCTTTGAATGGCCGGATCCTGAATTATACATTGATACGGAAAAGATCAGGAAGATCTGCAGGGAAGCCCCTGAGGACAGGGCGATCCTGGCTCAGGTCTGGAGCGCGCATTTTCAGGATGCCTGTGCTGCTTTCGGAATGGAAACGGCACTGATGAACATGGTGACCAATCCCGATATCTACATGGCCGTTGACAGAAAGATCCTGGATTTCTATCTGAAAGCAAACCGGATCATCTATGAGGCCGGTGAGGGAAGAATCGATTCGATCATTATCGCAAATGATTTCGGCAGCCAGCGGGGACTGATGATCTCCCGGAAGATGATCCATGATTATGTGATGCCGGGGGCGAAGGAACTGATCGATCAGGCTCACAGTTACGGCATCAAGGTGATCTATCATTCATGCGGAGCCGTGTTTGACGCGATCCCGGAGATGATCGAGGCAGGGGCGGATTTCGTCCACCCGCTGCAGGCACACGCCGCGGGCATGGATCCCAGACAGATCAGGGACGCATACGGAGACAGGATCTCGTTCTTCGGCGGCATTGATATCCAGGAACTGCTGCCGAAGGGAACGCCTGAACAGGTCAGGGCAAAGGTGCGGGAACTGAAGGAAATCTTCCCGACAGGGATGGTTCTCTCACCGAGCCAGGGCGTTCTGCTGGATGACGTGCCGCCCGAAAATGTGGCTGCCATGCTGGAAGAGGCAATGAAAATGTAACATCATCTGATCCATCATTTGATGCGCTGTATACAGCCGAAAGGAGGAGAAAGGACTATGGCAAAAATGACACCGAGGGAGCGGGTGATGGCTTCCGTCAATCATCAGAACCCGGATACGCTTCCGATGGACCTGGGCAGCAACGTCAGCACGGGGATCAGCGGACAGGCATACGGAAAACTGAAGGAGTATCTTGGCATCAAAACCGGACATAACCGGATCTATGATGTGGTCCAGCAGGTCGCACAGCCCGAGATACAGATCCTTGATATCATAGGGGCGGATGTTCTGGATGTCGGCCGGGTGTTTAATGTCGCCGATGAAGACTGGTATGATGTGACGCTCGCAGGCGGGATTCCCGCCCAGTGGCCGTCGTGGTTCAGACCGAGACAGAATCCGGACGGATCCATGGACTATTTTGATTCCGAGGGGACGCATATCGCCCGCATGCCGAAAAACGGCATGTGCTTTGACCAGCAGTGCTTCCCGTACAAGGAGGACTACCCGGAAAACTGGGACAATCTGGATCATGCCATGAGCAAGGTGATCTGGAGCGCGCTGGTGCACGCGCCGTGGGACCACAGCAAGGAAGAGAATTTCTGGGAAGATTTCAGGGCGCGCTGCCAGGTCCTGCGGGCCAGCACGGACCGTGCGCTGATGGTGACCTGCGGCTGTAATTTCTTTGAGTGGGGCACCTTCCTGCGCCGCATGGAAAACTACCTCATGGATATTTATGAGGATGAAGACATGATCCTCGAACTGAACGAGCAGCTTCTTCAGCGTCATCTGGCGACGCTGGTGAATGCCTGCAAATATCTGGATGGCTATGTTGACCTGCTGCGGTTCGGGGATGACCTGGGCATGAACAACAACATGTTCATGTCGCTGGACAAATACCGCCGGCTCTACAAGCCTTACCACACGAAGATCAATGAATATGTCCATAAGCACAGTTCCATGAAGACTTTCCTGCACTCCTGCGGCTCGATCTTCCCGGTGATCGGTGACCTGGCAGAAGCCGGTTTCGATATCATCAGCCCGGTACAGACATCAGCAGCCAACATGGACGCGGCAGAGCTGAAGAAGACCTGGGGGAAGGACATTACTTTCTGGGGCGGCGGGATCAACAACCGGCAGGTGCTCAACCACGGGACTCCGGAGGAGGTGTATGAACACTGCCGCAGAAAGATCGATATCTTCTTCCAGGACGGCGGATTTGTTTTCAATCAGGAACACAATATCCTGGGGGATGTTCCGCCTGAGAATATCATGGCCATGTACAGGGCTGTGGAAGATGCCAGAAGGTAGGCCGGGAACAGGACCGGGGCAAATTGCATAAAAATAAGAGAATTACATTGTGCAATACTTACAAAATCCTTGAAAAAGTGAATATTGTCCCATTGGTCGCCCATATTTTTCTATACTGACCGTGTTCCAGATGATATAATATTGTATATTTTTAATGAGGCGCATGCTGAAATGCGTCTCATCGTCTGGTATTTTTATATTTATGCATGGGACAGCACAAACGGAGGCGTACCTGATGAAAAAACGAATCCTTTGCTTCGGAGATTCCAATACATGGGGTGCCATTCCCGGGGATTCCCAGCGGCACCCGGATGACGTCAGATGGACAGGGGTCCTTCAGCGTGAACTGGGAGATGATTACCAGGTGATCGAGGAAGGATACAACGGAAGAACAACGGTCTTTGATGATCCGGTTGAGGGACGCCTGAGCGGTATCGCCTATTTCGGACCCTGTCTTGACACACAGTCTCCGCTGGACCTGGTGATCCTGATGCTTGGGACAAATGACCTGAAGGTCCGTTTCGGTGTGGATGCGGGAACCATCGCGTTTGGCCTGAACCGGTATCTGGATGTTCTGTCGATCACACCCATGGCAGGAGAGAAAAAACCGCAGATGCTGATCGTTTCTCCGATTCAGATCAGCCCGAAATATAAAGAGAACGCGCTTTTCCATGACATGTTCCGGGAGGACGCCTATGAGCGTTCCTGCGCGTTCGCAAAGGAATTTAAGGCATTCGCGGATACCGCGGGGCTTCCCTTCCTGGATGCGGCGCTTTACGGGAAGGCTGCAGACGCGGACGGGATCCACATGGATGCGGATTCCCATGCGAGGCTCGGCAGGGCCATGGCGCAGAAAGTGAAGGAGATCCTTGGGTGACTTCCTGACAGGGAAGAAGCCGGAGTACGAAGGGACTGCTGCGCGCAGTTTCGTAAAGTGTGGAGTGTGGCGTGTTGAGAGTGGAGTTGAAGAAAGTCTATGGAATCACCTGTGTGATCCTTGCATTGCTGGCGACGGTCTTTTCCGCAGCGTTTTCGGAAGCCTCCGATGAGACCGGTTCCGGAAAGGCGACAGCGGTTACCGTCAACGGAACGGATCACTCCCTGGCGGAATTCAATTACTATTTCAACTCCTGGTATGCATCCTTTACCGAAGAAAATTCCGCTTATCTTTCCTATATGTTCGATGAAGCGAAGTCCCTGAAGGAGCAGGATTATGAAGACGGACGGACCTGGTTCGACTTCTTTGCAGACGAAGCGCTTCTGTCCATGCAGCAGATCCTGACCCTGTCGGAAGAAGCGGAAAAAGCAGGCTATGAGCTCTCCGGGCAGAAAAGGGAAGAAATTGCGCAGGTGCAGGAGACTGTCGCCGGATTTGCAAAGACCCTGGGCATGGAGACGGAAGAATATCTGGCATATTTTTACGGAGAAGGAATGGATGAGGCCCTGTTTGAGAAGTGTCTGACAGACGCCAGACTGGCTGACGGCTATGCCGGGATGCTCCGAAGCAGCATTGATCCGGCTGATGACGAGATTGAAGCATACTACCGGGATCATGTCAGGGATTACACGACAGCCAGGTATGAACGCTTTTTCGCCAGGGCCTGTGCAATGGGGACCGTTCCGACAGAGGAAGAGAGCGCCGCAGCGAAGAAGATGGCAGAGGAGATCCGTCAGCAGGTTGCCGAAGGGACTTCCCTGAAAGAGGCGGCGCAGCCGTATGCTGACCGCGGCAAGTACCTTTCATTTGATGATGCCTCGTATATCGAAGGCAGCGTATATGGCGACTGGCTGTTTGACGCGGAAAGACGTGATGGTGATCTCTTCCTTGTGGAGGATGCGAACGGATGGTATGTCATGGTCTTTCACGGACTGGACGAAGCGGATTATCCGACAGCCCATGTCCTGGACGCGTATTTCCCTCTGGATGAAACAGCCGGAACGGTGGATGAGCAGCTTGAAGCATCCTGTCTGGAGGCGGAAGCTTTCCGGGACGAATGGGTGCAGGCGGGGAGTACCCGCGATGCTTTCGTTGAACTGGCGGCCCGCCAGGCGGAAAAATCCGGAACGGCAGCTGACCTGGCATCTGTGACCAGGGGACAGTTCGAAAAGAATATCACTAAATGGCTGTTTGACGCGCAGCGCAGCGAAGGCGACTGTGAGATACTCTATTCGGAGGAAGGTTTTCACGTCATGTATTATGACGGTACAGGCGAGGAAGCCTGGATCGCCCTGGCAAGGGAGGATTTGCAGGAACAAAGGTTTCAGGCCTGGTTTGACGACCTGACGGAAAAGACCGAAGTGATCCGCCATGAAGATGTGCTTGCGCATGCGGGCGGATATTGAATATTGATCAAGATGCCGTGAAACGAAGTGTTTCTTATGAACACCGGCGGCTGCGGCATGTTATATATTTGCGGAAGAGGATAAGAAGCAGGAGGAGAGAAGATGGCAGAAACCGGACTTGCACTGGATATGCGGCAGGTGAGCAAGCAGTTTCCGGGAACGCTGGCTGTGGACCGCGTGGACTTTCAGGTCAGGAAAGGCGAAGTGCATGCCCTGATGGGCGAAAACGGCGCCGGGAAATCGACGCTGATGAAGGTCCTTGCAGGCCTTTTCAATGACTATACCGGCGAGATCCTGATCAATGGTGAGAAGAAGGAACTGCGTACGCCGATCATGGCGAAGGAAGCAGGCATCGGTATGGTTTACCAGGAGCTGTCCCTTGCCAGGAAGATCTCGATCTACGAGAATCTGCTGGTTGGCAGGCTCCCGAAGAAAAACGCACTTTTCATAGACAGGAAAAAGGCGATTCAGATGGCAAAGGAATCGCTTGAGAGGGTCGGCCTCGGAAACCTGGACCCGACGATCGCCGTTTCCGAGATCAGCCAGTGCGATGCCCAGCTGATCGAGATCGCGAAGGTCCTTGATTCACATCCGAGTATCCTGGTCATGGACGAGCCCACTTCATCCCTGTCCACCGAGGAAGTAGAGCGCATGTTCACGATCATCCGGAAGCTCCGGGAGGAAGGACTGGCAATCGTTTACATCTCGCACCACATGCAGGAGATCTTCCAGATCGCTGACAGGGTCACGGTCATGCGGGACGGAAGGAAGGTCTGGAGCGGAATGGTCTCCGAGACGGATGAGGAGAACCTGGTCCAGCAGATGGTCGGTGAGCCGGTTCAGAAATTCTATGGAGAAACCACCGACGCGGTGACCGATGAGGTGATGCTCAAGGTCGAAGATTTTACACGCTGGGGCTTTTTCCATCACGTGAATTTTGAACTGCATAAGGGTGAAGTCCTGGCTATTGAAGGTCTTGCCGGATCAGGCCGTACAGAGATCGCAAAAGCGCTGATCGGCGTGGATGAGCATCACGGCGGAAAGATCTATCTCCATGGCAAGGAAGTAAATTACAGGAAATTCGGTGACGCGATCAAGGATGGCATCGGATATGTGACAGAGGACCGGAAGATCCTGGGACTGGCGCTGAACCAGACGGTCTCGGACAACGTGCTCTCCTGTGTGGTCGACCGGTACGCAAAGGGCATTTTATATTCCAACCGCTGGAATGACGGCCTGGTTGACGAAAAGATCAATGAGATGAGCGTTTATCCGGCTGACAGGTCCCGCCTGATCAACAGTTTCTCGGGCGGCAATCAGCAGAAGGTGCTGATGGCCAAATGGATGGCTGCCGATGTGGATATCCTGATCCTGGATGAACCGACGAGAGGTGTGGATATCAACGCAAAACAGATCATCCACAACGCGATCCGGGCTTTCGTGGAAGACGGGCATGCGGCAATCCTGATCTCATCGGATCTTCCGGAGATCGTCGGTCTGGCAGACCGCGCCGTAATCCTGAGGCAGGGACACATCATCGGGGAGATCCCCAAGGAAGGCATCACGGAGAATTCTCTCCTGATGGCGGCAAACGGGAAAGGAGAGTACGTCAATGGCTGAACAGAATAAAGCGGGCCTTTCCCCAAAAACGGATACAAGAAAGACGGAGATCAGCAAAGGAATCCTGATCTTCAACCGGATGGGCATCTGGGTGATCACAATCTCACTGCTGATCATCGGCATGATCATCGCGGCAGCGAACGGCGGCCAGTTCTTCAGCAAGAGCAATATCCAGTCGATCCTGGAAGCAGTGGCGCTGTACGGCATGGTTGCTGCGGGACTGTTCTATGTGACTTATTCGGGAAACTGGACGGATATGTCCATTCCCCTGACGATGGCCATGGCCGGCATGCTGACGGTTCAGAGCATCAATCTCGGGTTTCCCGTTGCCCTGCTGATCGGCATCGCGACCGGTCTGGTGATCGGCGTGATCAACGGGTTCATGATCGGCCAGCTGCGGGCCAATCCCATTATCTGGTCCTGGGGATTTAACCTGCTCCTTTCCGGTATTATCCGGGTGGGCTGGGGCGGAAAACAGCTCTACGCGGATACGGTCGCAAAACCGACAGATTTTGCCCAGCGCTCCGCGCAGGCATTCTATTCGATCTCCAGAACTTACATTGGCGGGATCATCTCCCTGATGGCCATCGTCATGCTGTGCATGTTCCTGATCTCCTATGTGATCCATGCGCGGACATCCTTCGGCCAGAAGCTGAAGATGGTGGGCAGCAACTATGAAGCAGCCAGGTTCTCCGGCATCAACACCCAGAAGATCACGATGCTGGCCTACATGATCAGTTCCACCTTCGCGGCGGTTGGCGGCATCTTCTATACGGCGCTTCGAAAAACAGCATCCTATGAGAACGGAACCGGCTATGACTTTACCTGCCTGACCTGCGTGCTGCTGGGCGGAACGCTTCTTTCCGGCGGCAAGGGCAGCGTGCTGGGAACCTTTGGCGGCGTTCTGGCATACGGAATCCTGAACAATATTCTTTCCTGGATCGGCCTCGGCACCTATACCAAGTATACGGTTCAGGGCGTGGTGTTCCTGCTGATCGTGTTTATCAACACATATACAGAGAGAAAACTGGGGAGGAGCTGAGCAAATGAAAAAACGGAAGATAAACGGCGCGTTCCTGAATGCGAACCGTGCATGGCTCTTTCTGATCATCATCATGGCGATCGGCCTGTTCATCCCGAAATTCTACACAGCCTACAACATCAAGGCCGTCACCGGCAACAATACGCTGTTCATCTGGATCGCGTGCGGTTTTACCATCTGCATGATCGCGGGAAACATGGACCTGACGGTTCAGTACTGCTCCACCTTTGCGGCACTGATCTGCCTGGGGACGCACAGCCGGCAGAAATGGCCCTGGCTGGTCTGTATCCTGATCGCGGTGATGATGGGCCTGATCGTGGGCCTGATCAACGGGCTGCTGGTCACCAAGCTGAAGATATCCGCTTTCATTGCCACGCTGGGCATGCAGTTCATCCTGCGCGGCTGCATGTACATGTACGCGCCGGATGAGCAGAGCATCGGAAGGGATACGGCGGCAAACGAATTCCTGAATGACAAGCTGGTGAAATTCCTGCCCTTCTCCACTTATTTCCTGATCTGCCTGACTGCCGTGCTGATCGTGTGGATCTTCTTAAAGTGGACCAGGACGGGCCGCAATGTCTACATCATCGGAGGCAACATAGAAACAGCCTGGCTGGCCGGTGTCAAGAGCGACAGGATCACGATCCTGACCTTCCTGATCTCCTCAGTCCTGTGCTCCCTCGGCGGCGCACTGAACGGCATTTTCTCCGGAGCGGCAAACATCAGTATGGGTGATAAGGGAATCGCGCCTCTGATGATCGGCATGACAGCGACCATCATCGGCGGTACGGACACCTCGGGCGGTTCGGGAAGCGTGCTGAACACATTTATCACCATGGTTGCGCTGGCTTTCCTGAAGGGTATTTTCAGGAAGACCGAGATGCAGGTGCTGGTCATTTCCGTCATTATGATCATCTGTATCGCCTATGAGACCATCGCGGCCTTCAGACGGAACAAGGTGCTTGGAATCAGGCCCAACCTGAGAAACGAGTATCTGAAGGAAATGGGAAAAGGCTGATGGCCTTGTAAACCTTTGAAATAGAAGCTGTAGCTGCATCTGCACAATGTATTGGGGGCAGCGTGAAGCGAAGGCTTTTATGAGATAATATAAACACTATTTAAACAGGAGGTATTGACTATGAGAAGAAACACAACAATGATGCTTCTGGCCGGCGCAATGGCTGCACTGCTTGCAGTTCCGGTAATGGCAGACAACCTGGAAGATTCCAAGGCGAAGTTCGAGGAAGCAGTCGGTTCTGTTATGACGACCGACAACCACTACATGATGGAAGAGGGTATTACCTTCGAAATTCCGGAAGTGGAAGGAACTGTTGAAGAGCTGGAAGAGCTGGACGATGCCAATGCTGCAAAATGGCATTACTATGAGTACATTGACTGGGACAGCTCAGAGGATGCCGAGTTCCCGGCTTCTCCGGCTGACGGCTGCATCGGAAAACATGTTGTGTGTATCGTACACGGTGCCCATGCCTGGACGACCTGCTACATGGAAGCTTTCGAGCAGGCCTGCGAAGCAGTCGGCATGACCGTTGATGTCTATGATCCGAACTGGGATCAGTCCGTACAGGACGGCTACATCGATCAGGCCATCAACGAAGGCCCCGATGCGATCGCTCTTATCCCGCTTTCCGCTGACCATGCACGCCAGCAGTTCAAGAACATCACGGATGCCGGCATTCCCGCATTCTGCACCAACACCACACCGGCAGCTGATGCCATGAACTACATCATTGCCTACACCGGCCCGAATGACTGGTATCAGATGAGAAATCTGGGTGCTGCCCTTGGCGAGAAGATGGAAGGCAAAGGCGGCGTGGCTTACATCACCCATAACGTTGGCGGATCTCCCTACTATGCACGTCTGTACGGTCCTCTGACCGAGCTGGCTGAGAAGTATCCGGACATCAAGGCTCTTGACATTCAGTCTCCGGGCTTTGAGGCTGCTGCCTGCAAGCAGGTTGTTTCCGACTGGATCACGAAGTATGGCGATGAGCTGAATGCAATCGTTCTGGCTGATGACTCCGACCAGGCGATCGGTACCGCTGAGGCAATCGAGGCAGCTGGCCGTGATGACATCATCGTTGTGGCAGCCGGTATCTCCAAACAGGGTGCTGAGCTGATCCAGGCCGGCAAGCTGTACATGGCTTCCTACCAGTCCTGCCAGGCTGACGCCGGTCTGTGCGTACGCACGATCGCTCAGTTCTTCAACGGCGAAGAGATCCCGAGAGTTTCCTACATCCAGACTGATCTGATCAATGCTGAGAACGTAGAGAGCTTCCTGCCCTGCCAGTGGTAAGGATCTAAAAATATCGGGAACGCGAGGCGGCTGTGAGCCGGGTTTCCTCCGGTTCTTCCGGTATATCAGAAAATGATCACAGGACTGTTATGACATCAGTGGTAAAGACAGAAACAGACAGACAGTCCTGATCTGCTGATCCCCCGCAATCCGTATTTCTGCGGCTTGCGGGGTTTTACAATCAGCAGTAAGATCTGAAGTCAACCAGGAAAGGAAATAAACAGGACAATATGAACAGCAGAGAACGTTTTTTAGCAACCATCGAGCGCAGACCCGTGGATCGTCCGGCATGCTGGCTGGGCATGCCTACTCCCTCTGCCATTCCCGGATTATGTAAGTTTTACGGGGTCGATACCTTCAATGAACTGAAGATCGCATGCGGCGACGACTTTTATGCCGTGGAGATCCCCTATAAATCCGAGACATGCTCCGCCATCTACGCGGCTTTTGACTGGTATATGAACGGAACCAATGTTGACACCGAGCATCGCACCCTGACAGCTGACGGCTGTTTTGTGGACTGTGAGGACGTGGACGACATTGAGGCTGTCAATTTCCCATGGCCGGATCCCGAGCTTTACATTGATCCGGCTGAGTGCAAAAGGCTTGTGGATGAGGCGCCGGAAGACAAGACCGTCATTGCCATGGCCTGGTGCTGCCATTTCCAGGATGTCTGCGCGGCCTTCGGCATGCAGACCTGTCTGATGAACATGGTCGCGGAGCCGGAGATGGTTCATGCGGTAGATGACAGGATCGTTGCATTTTATGAGAAAGCCCTGAAGATCTTTCTGGAAGCCACCAAGGGAAAAATTCAGGCCGTTCTCATCGGCGATGATATGGGCAGCCAGCGCGGCCTGATGATCAGCCCGGACCTGATCAGGGAGTTTGTCATCCCCGGCGCGAAGAGGCTGATCGATATTATTCACAGCTACGGCGCGAAGGTTATTTATCACTCCTGCGGTTCTATCGTGGAAGCGATTCCGCTCCTGATCGAAGCCGGCGTGGATGCGGTGCATCCGATTCAGGCGAAAGCGGCAGGCATGCAGCCTGACAACCTGAAGGCAAAATTCGATGGACAGGTTTCCTTCTGCGGCGGCGTAGATACACAGGATCTGCTGCCCAACGGGACGCCGGAACAGGTCATGGCCAAGGTCAAAGAGCTGCGGGAATACTTCCCGACAGGCCTGATCATTTCCCCGTCTCATGAGGCGATCCAGACAGATGTGCCTCCGGCAAATATCAAGGCGCTGTTCGACGAGGCGACGAAGCTGTATTAAAGGAGGGATATAATGGTAGTCAGACACGGAGAAATGATCAAAATCGCACCGGAATGCGTGGAGGAGTACAAGAAGTGGCATGCCAATCCGATGCCCGGCGTCAATGAGATGATCAAGGAATGCCACCTGAGAAACTACAGCATTTACCAGCGCGGCGAGTATATGTTCGCGTACTATGAGTATGACGGCGACGACTTTGAGGCGGATATGGCCAAGATGGCGGCTGATCCGGCCACCCAGAAATGGTGGGATGTCGTCAAGCCGCTGATGACGCCTCTTGAAGACAGAAAAGAGGGCGAGTTCTGGGCAGGGATGGAGGAGATCTATCATCTCGACTGAGCAGACATAAGAAGATGTCTGTGAGATTCACAGCATACGGAAACTTAGGGACTGGGGTAAGAGCGTTTAATTTATGCGCGAATACCCCAGTCCCTTAGTTGTAGTTAGCTGTGAGCTCGCCGGAGTGGGCGCCGTTCGAGCGTCGAATGTCACTCCCGCTCTGTGTCCACCGTTATATAACAGCCATGCCTTCCGCTTATACAGCTGCTTATGACGGCCTCGGCATAACGATGTGATAGCGGATCCTGTCGCCCCTCACGATGGTGTTGCACTGCTCGACCACCCGGCTGTTGTGTCGCGCGATCCGGATAATGTGCATGGCGGGGCCGGAAGGGGAAACCTGCAGGTAACCGGCGCTGACAGCGCCGATCCGGGTCGCCTCAAATGTCTCCTCGGCAATGTCGGGACGGATGCCTCCGTATTTCAGGAATGAATTGTACAGGCCGTCCGTTTCGACCGCATGCCTGTTGATCCCCGGAAAGTAATGCAGCGGGAAATAGGATATTTCGTGCGCAAAGGGAATGCTCTCCATGAGGCGTACCCTTTCCAGACGGATCAGTGTGTCCCTGGCTCCGATCCCGAACAGTTCGCGCTGGGAGGAGTCAGGCCGCTGCGGGTCGAATGAGATCACCCTGCTGGT
>JAGCAV010000523.1 GCA_017652545.1 Lachnospiraceae bacterium | reverse complement strand
TACCGGCAGGAGATCCTGGACGAGATCCCCGAGGTGGATGCCGTGATCGGGACCAGCGCCTACGACCGGCTTGCGGAAGTGATCGGACAGCTCTTTGACGACGAACCGGAAGATGAGGGCAGCCGCGTCTGCGTTGAGGACCCCGACCTTAATCCCGAGAGATCGGTCCCCCGCATGATCACCACGGGCGGTCATTATGCCTATCTGAAGATCGCGGAGGGCTGCAACAAGAGATGCACCTACTGCATCATCCCCTACATCAGGGGTCACTACAGGAGCTTCCCCATGGAGGAACTGGTGGAGGAGGCGAAACGCCTTGCGGAGCGCGGCGTGAAGGAGCTGATCCTGGTGGCGCAGGAGACGACCCTGTACGGCATCGACCTGTACGGAAAGAAATCCCTGCACCTGCTGGTCCGTGAGCTTGCGAAGATCCCCGGAATCAACTGGATCAGGCTTCTGTACTGCTACCCGGAGGAGATCTACGACGAGCTGATCACGGTCATGAAGGAGGAAGAGAAGGTCTGTCATTACCTGGATCTTCCCATCCAGCATGCGGATGATGAGATCCTTAAGAGGATGGGCAGGCGTACGAACCGGGCCGAGCTGACTGAGCTGATCGCGAAGCTGCGCCGTGAGATCCCGGACATCATCCTTCGCACCACACTGATCACCGGCTTCCCGGGAGAGACGCAGGAGGCGCATGAGACCCTGATGGACTTTGTCGATGAGACAGCGTTCGACAGGCTCGGGGTATTTGCCTACTCGCCCGAGGAGGGAACGCCCGCGGCGGAAATGCCGGATCAGGTCAGCGAGGAGATCAAACTGGAACGCCGGGATGAGATCATGTCCCTGCAGCAGGAGATTGCCTTTGACCTGGCAGAGCAGCGGGTCGGGAAAAAGCTCTGGGTGATGGTGGAAGGCCGCGTGACAGGGGAGAGCGAAGAAGACCTGTACGACCTGCCCGATGATGAGGAGGACGACAGGGACATCTATGTATGCCGGACCTACGGCGACGCCCCGAATGTGGATGGCTACCTTTTCCTGCGCACATACGAGCGCCTGATGACGGGCGACTTTGTGGAAGTCGTGGTGACCGGTGCAAACGAGTATGACCTCGTGGGGGAAATTGCGGAATAGAGTTTGGAGTTTTGAGAGTTAAGAGTGGAGCTTCGACAGAGTGAAGTTTTGAGATTTGATCGTTAAGAGTGGAGAGTGGAATATGAAAATGAATTTACCGAACAAGCTGACCTGTCTGAGAATGCTGCTGGTTCCCGTATTCGTGGCATTCATGCTCACCGGACACAACGTGGTGGCCGGGATCATCTTTATCGTCGCGAGCCTCACGGATACCCTGGATGGCCAGATCGCCAGAAAATACAACATGATCACCGTCTTCGGAAAGTTTATGGATCCGCTCGCTGACAAGCTGCTTGTCTGCTCTGCCATGATCTGCCTGGTGGCGCTTGACCGCATCCCGGCCTGGGTCGTGATCGTGATCATCGCGAGAGAATTCATCATCAGCGGGTTCCGTCTTGTTGCGGCCCAGAAGGGAACCGTGATCGCAGCCGGCTGGTCCGGCAAGATCAAGACGGTCGTACAGATGATCATGGTCATCGTGCTGGTCTTTGATTTCGGACCGCGTGTCTATGTACTCGAACAGATTCTGATCTATGCGTCGCTGGTGCTCACCGTCGTATCGCTTGTGGACTACCTGATGCATAACAAAGGCGTACTTGCGGAAGAGTGAGCGGGAGAGACAGATGAGCGAAAAGACGCCGCAGCCTGTGGTCAACAACAAGGAACTGATACCGCTGGCGCACTACATGGAAGAATACCGGAAGGCCGACCCTGCAGTCATGGCAGAGCGCACCGGCTCCGGCTGGGATCCTCTGCGCCGGGTCATCTCACTGTCATTTCTGGGACATGCCTATGAGATCACCTGGCCGGATTTTGACATCTTAAAGGCGGATGGCGAAGAGAACAGGAACGAAGAGAACGGGGATGTAGAGCGCGGGGACTGGTCTCCGCTGTTAAGTACCAACCAGGCCAGGATCCTGGTCGCCCGCTTCCTGCTGGAGGGTATTCGTTTGGAGAATCCGGGAAAATTCCTGACCTACAGGGAGGTCCCCTGGGGAGAGGTCTATAACCGGCAGTTCACAGGCCGGTGCATCACCCGGCTGGCGTTTTCCTACGGAAACCGCCTGGATGAATACAGAAAAAAGATGGAAAAACTCGGCGCCGTACCCGTAAAGGAGTCCGACGCCGGCTATGAGATCGAGATCTTTCCCGAATATAAGATCCGCTTCCTGATATGGGCCGGAGACGATGAGTTTCCGCCATCC
>JAGCAV010000522.1 GCA_017652545.1 Lachnospiraceae bacterium | reverse complement strand
TGGTCTTCTTCCGCATGAGCGCAGGGGAAGGCAAACCGGTGTGATCCGGGGCTGAGACGGACCGGATCCGGGGGATGAATGGCAGAACGGACCCACAGGAAAAACGGGTTCATGTACATATATAACCACTATTACCACAGGGAGGAGACGTAAATCATGATGGATATGTTTTCACTGAAAGGGAGAGTTGCCCTGGTGACCGGAAGCGCACAGGGACTCGGCAATATGATCGCCCGCGGAATGTATGACGCAGGTGCGAGAATCGTGCTTGGAGATATCAGTCAGGCTGCGCTCGACAGGGCGGTCGAGACCATGAAAGCGGAAGGAATTGAAGCTGCGGCCTATGCCTTTGATATTTCAAATGAGGAACAGGTGACGGAAGCGGTTGAACGCATTGAGAAGGAAGTCGGCCCCATCGATATCCTGGTCAACAATGCAGGGATACATAAAAGAGACCTGCTGATCGATATGCCGGTCGAGAACTGGCGGAAGGTCATAGACGTAAACCTGACCGGCGCTTTTGTCACCGGACGGGCGGTGGCCAGAGGCATGATCAGCCGGAAGTACGGCAAGATCATCAACATCTCATCCATCAATGCCCTGATGGTGCGGCCCAACATCGGCAACTACTGTGCTGCCAAAGGCGGTATCGTGACCCTCACCAAATCCATGGCGACCGAGTGGGGGCAGTATAACATCAACGTGAACGCGATCGGCCCCGGCTACTTCCTGACGGAACTGACAAGACCGCTGTCGGAGGATCCGCAGTTTGACGCCTGGGTCAAGAGTGAGGTGCCGCTGCAGCGCTGGGGCGATCCCACGAAGGATCTGGCAGGTGTTGCCGTCATGCTGGCATCGCCGGCTGCCGATTACATCAGCGGGCAGACGATCTACGTGGACGGCGGATGGGATGCGTGCCTGTAAGGCGTTTACCATGAGAGGGGACGGTTCTTTTGAATCAAAGGAGCCGTCCCCTTCGGATTCGGGCAATATGTATATACACCCATAAAAATTGTGAATCATGCAATAAAAAACCTACTCATTATAGTATACATTGACCACTTGACATGGATAACCGGTAACCGTTATAATGATACCAACCTGTAATACAGCTTACAGCTTTTGACTGGGCTAAGAGAGACAGGACCGTAACAATGAGAGGACGCTGAGAAGTGAAAAAAGAATTCGTCCTCACAACCCCCGTGTTCGGGGGAGTCACAAAGACTTGCTATGAACCACAGGAGGGAATGATCATGGCATATAGCGAAGAGCTGATCAAATCACTGAAGGAAAAGGCACAGCTGCTGCGCCGCGACTGCATCAAGTGCATCGGTGTCGGTGTGGCCGGACACGTTGGCGGAAGCTGCTCCAGTGCAGATCTGGTTGCGGCACTTTATTTCCACAAAATGAAATATGATCCCAAGAATACAGAATGGGAAGGAAGAGATTACTTCCTGCTTTCCAAGGGCCATGTAGCGATCCTGCAGTATTCGGCTCTGGCTGAAGCCGGTTTCTTCCCGGTAGAGGATCTTCTTCACTGCAAGGACATCGGGTTCTATCTGCAGGGCCATCCGCATTTTGGCACCCCGGGTATCGAGGCAGGCACAGGTTCCCTGGGCCAGGGTCTTTCCCTTGGTTCCGGCATGGCGATCGGCCTGAAGCTGGATGGCAAGCCCAACCGTGTGTATGTACTGGTTGGTGACGGCGAGATGAATGAAGGACAGATCTGGGAAGCAGCTATGTCCTCCGGCGCCAAGAAGCTGAACAATCTGTGCGCGATCATTGACGCGAACGGTTTCCAGGCTACCGGCAAGATCACGGACAGACTGCCGTCTGATCCGGTTGCTGACAAGTGGAAAGCTTTCGGATGGAACGTCATCGAGATCGACGGACATGACATGGAGCAGATCCTTACGGCACTTGATGCCGCGGAAGCCTGCACCGACAAGCCCACCGCTATCGTAGCCCATACCGTTAAGGGCAAGGGCATCAGCTTTGCTGAAAACGTCGCCGGCTATCATAACAAGGCCCTGACGCAGGAAGAGTATGACAAGGCACTGGAGGAGCTTGCATAACGCGCCGTATCATTCAGACAGGATGATGGTAAGGCAGTATGAAGAAAACCTTGATTAAGGGAGGAAAGAATCATGGCTGAAACTAATCAGAGAAATGCATACGGCAAGACCCTTGTAGAGCTGTGCCGTGAAAATAGAAACATTGTTGTGCTTGATGCAGACCTTGGCGCTTCCACCATGGGTAAGATGGTTGAGTCCGAAGCCGACATCGCTGATCAGCACATTGAGATGGGTATTGCAGAGGCTAACATGCTCTCCACAGCAGGCGGCCTGTCCAGAGTCGGCAAGATCCCGTTCTGCGCATCCTTCGCGGTGTTCGCGGCCGGCAGGGCTTACGACCAGATCAGACAGTCCATCGCCATCGGCAAGCTGAACGTCAAGATCTGCGGTTCTTCCGCAGGCTGCTCAGACTTCGGTGATGGTGCCACCCATCAGTCCGTTGATGACCTTGCCTATATGCGTGTCATTCCGAACATGCAGGTGTTCGT
>JAGCAV010000521.1 GCA_017652545.1 Lachnospiraceae bacterium | reverse complement strand
TGAGGCCGGAAACATGCAGCATCCATTTTCAATGTAAAAAACATAAGAGCAGAGGGGCTTGCCTCTCTGCTCTTTCTTCGCTCCTAAGGATTTGTCCAGACAGATTACTTTTTTTCGGGTTCCGGATAATCGACACCGAACGTTTCAACGGTAACGGTTTTCATTTTCTGCGGTTTCATGGGGCGGTCGGAATAATCGGTGGGTGTTTCCGCGATCTTATTGACGATATCCATCCCCTCGATCACTTTGCCGAAGGCGGCATACTGACCGTCAAGATGCGGGGAATTCTTATGCATGATGAAGAACTGGGATCCGGCCGAATCGGGATGCATGGCTCTGGCCATGGACAGAACGCCTTCCGTGTGCTTCAGGTCGTTTTTAACGCCGTTGTATGCAAACTCACCCCGGATCGAGTAGCCGGGGCCGCCGGTGCCTCTGCCCTGGGGACAGCCGCCCTGGATCATAAAGCCGTTGATGACGCGGTGAAAGATCAGGCCGTCATAGAAACCCTTCTTTACAAGGGAGATGAAGTTGTTAACGGTATTGGGGGCGATTTCGGGATAGAGTTCCGCTTTGATCACGTCCCCGTTCTCCATGGTGATGGTAATAATGGGATTTTGTGCCATAGTCTTAATCCTTTCTGAATGTGCCCTGTTTTAAAGGAGCATGGCCATCCTGTATGTTTCCAGAGACCAGTATACGCAGATGAACGGCTGATTTCAACTCTTATCAGATTTCAGGAATCTGCTCTTTCTGTATTCTCCCGGTGTACACTGATACAGGCGTCTGAACTGCTTGGAGAAATAGCTGGGTGAATCAAAGCCGCAGGCACCGGCCAGTTCGGACATGCTTGCCGAGGGCTGTGAGATCAGCATCTGCGCGCTCTCCATGAGCCGGTACTTGAGCAGGTACTGGATCGGGGATTCCGCGATGGTGCGCCGAAAGCAGCGCAGGCACTCCCGCCTGCCGATCTGCCCGGCCCGGCTGATGTCCTCAAGAGAGATGTCCTCATGGTAGTGCGCATGGATAAAGGCAAGCATTCTCTCAATGCGTTCGTTGTCTGCTGTCAGGGAGGGATGCGTTTCTGTCAGCTTGTCTTCGTACAGCTTATAGAGTGTCAGCAGGATACCGGTGAGGGCTTCCCGTATGGTAAATTCATAGGCAAAGGATGCCCGTGCCAGCGCATCAAAGGCAGTCTGAAAGGACGGGACGCACTCTGAAGTGCCGGTCAGGACCGTACAGGAAAAAGCGCCGCAGTTCATCAGCGGCTGGATGTATTTATCCGAAAAGACCAGGCTGCTGCTTCCCGTCAGGAGGCGGGGAGAGAAGACAAGTGAATGAAGGGTCCCTTCCGGCGTTCCCACGGCAGAATGAAGGGTATTGCCGTTGAGAATGATCAGATCACCTGTTTTGCAGGAATATGTAACGCCGGGTGTCCGCCACACAACAGACCCCTGTACGACCAGCGCAATTTCCAGCTCCGAGTGCCAGTGCCATGGAACGACGCCTTCCGGTGCGTTCGAACATTCGGTTGTATAGCCCGCGCACGGAAAGCGGGTCGTTCCGTGCGGATGAAGTTCCCTCTGGGAGCGCTGAAGGTGTGAACCTGACGGATGATCGGATGTTTTCATACGCATACCTCTGATGATTGTCGCTTTTGTATCATTATAAGTCCTTATTGTAATGGAAACAAGAAAATGATGGCGCTATAATTCAAATTACAGGAATATGAACAGAAGCACAGGACACAGTCCTTCCGGGAAAGGCGGTTTATGATATGCAGACAAAAGATGTTAAGGCATGGTGGAAAGAAGCGGTGGTATACCAGATCTATCCGAGGAGCTTTGCTGACAGCAACGGAGACGGGATCGGAGACCTGAAGGGGATCACGCAGCACATGGATTACCTGAAAGAGCTGGGGATCGATGTGATCTGGCTGTCACCGGTCTACCGCTCACCGAATGATGACAATGGCTATGATATCTCCGATTATCGGGATATCATGACGGATTTCGGGACGATGGAAGATTTTGATGAGATGCTGAGCGCCGCGCACAGCCGCGGGATCAGGATCGTGATGGATCTTGTGGTAAATCACACTTCGGATGAGCATGCCTGGTTTGTTGAGAGCCGCAGCTCAAAGGATAATCCGTATCGCGATTATTACATCTGGCAGGATCCGAAGGACGGAAAGGAACCCAACAAATGGGAATCCTGTTTTTCCGGCTCCGCCTGGGAATTTGATGAGACCACAGGTATGTATTACCTGCACTGCTTCTCGAAGAAGCAGCCGGACCTGAACTGGGAAAACCCCAGGGTGAGGGATGAAGTCTTTGATATGATGACCTGGTGGTGCGAGAAGGGAATCGATGGGTTCCGTATGGATGTGATCAGCATGATCTCCAAGGTGCCCGGATATCCGGACGGACCCGTGAAGGATAACGGGATCTTCACGGATCTGATGCCGTCCGTCTGCAACGGCCCGCGGGTCCATGAATTCCTTCAGGAGATGAACCGGCGCGTGCTTTCCAGATATGATATTATGACAGTCGGCGAGGCGGCAGGCGTTACCCTTGATGAGGCAAAGAAATATGCGAACAATGAGGGCAGCGAGCTGGGTATGGTCTTCCACTTTGAGCATACAGACACGGTTGATCCGGCCGGTAAGGTGATTGGCAAGTGGACATATACAAAACCGCAGATGAAAGATGTGCGCGCCATCCTGAACAAGTGGCAGACAGGCCTTGAGGGTAAGGCCTGGGGAAGCCTTTACTGGGACAACCATGACCAGCCCAGAGCCGTTTCAAGGTTTGGAGACGATTCCGAAAAATGGCGCGTCGCCTCAGCCAAGATGCTGGCTACCTGCCTGCATATGATGAAGGGAACGCCCTATATCTACCAGGGCGAGGAACTTGGCATGACCAACATGCATTTTGAGAGCCTGGCGGACTGCAGGGACATTGAGGAGATCAATGCCTACAATCAGTTTGTCGTCGATCATAAGATGGTCGAGCCGGAGATCATGCTGAAGTGTTTTGACGCGGTTGCCCGTGACAACGCCCGCACACCGATGCAGTGGGATGACAGCGCGCAGGCAGGTTTTACAACCGGAACCCCGTGGATACCGGTCAATCCGAACTATGTGCGGATCAACGCGAAGGAAGCCCTTGCAGATCCCGATTCAGTCTTCTGGTATTACAGGAAACTGATCGCATTGCGGCATGAATATGATATTATTCCCTATGGGGTGTTTGAGCCGCTGATGATGGAATCAGACACGGTCTACGCCTATGAACGGAAGCTGGACGGCCGTACCCTGATGGTGGCCTGCAACTGGACAGACAAAGAGCAGGAATGCAGCCTGTTTGACCGGTTCGACGCCGGAGAGGACACGGATGCGAAAGAACTGATCTCCAATTATCCGGCACATAAAACCGGAATGCTGCAGCCGTTTGAGGCACGTGCGGTGCTGATCGGATAAAAAGCTTTACGACTCTATCAGGAAGTCGATAAACCTGTATTTGACTAAATAAACAGAAAGGGCACACCCAAATCATGAAAAAACAATGGTGGCACAACAAGGTCGCGTATCAGATCTATCCGAAGAGCTTCTGCGACAGCAATGGCGACGGGATCGGCGATCTTCAGGGAATCATCAGCAAGCTGGATTATCTGAAAGAGCTTGGCGTGGACATTGTCTGGCTTTCCCCGATCTATGTCTCCCCTCTGGCGGACCAGGGCTATGATATTGCGGACTATTACAACATCGATCCTCGTTTCGGAACCATGGATGACATGGATGAACTGCTCCGCGAGGCAAAGAAACGGGACATGTATATTGTGATGGACCTGGTGGTCAATCACTGCTCCGATGAACACGAATGGTTCAGAAAGGCCTGTGAGGATCCCGACGGGCCTTACGGGAAATTCTTCTATATCGAAACGGTAAAACCGGGGGAAAAGCTTCCCTGCAACTGGCGCTCCTACTTCGGTGGCCCTGTCTGGGACAGGCTGCCCGGCTGGGAAGACAAGTACTATCTTCATGTGTTCCACAAAAAACAGCCGGATCTGAACTGGGAGAACCCGCTCCTTCGTGAAGAAGTCTATAAAATGATCAACTGGTGGCTGGACAGGGGACTGGCAGGCTTCCGCATTGATGCGATCATCAACATCAAAAAGGCGCTTCCGTTCAAGGACTATCCGGCTGACCGCGAGGACGGACTTTGCAGTGTTCACAATATGCTGCATGAAGCAAAGGGTGTCGGTGACTTCCTCGGAGAGATGAGGGATAAGACTTTTAAACCGCATCAGGCGTTTACGGTCGGTGAAGTCTTCAATGAAAAAGAAGAGGAGCTGCCGGACTTTATCGGTGACAACGGGTATTTCTCCAGCATGTTTGACTTTGCGGAGACCGTGTTCGGCCAGAGCCGGGACGGCTGGCACAAGAGTCTGGATATCACGCCGGATGACTACAAAAAATGTGTGTTCGATACCCAGAAGAAAGTGGAGGGTGTCGGTTATATCTCCAACATCATCGAGAACCATGACGAACCCAGGGGCGTGAGCCGCTATATCCCGGAGGGAGACCAGTGTTATGAGAGCAAGACACTGCTCGCAACGGAATATTTCATGGTGAAAGGCCTGCCCTGGATCTATCAGGGACAGGAGATCGGCATGGAAAACTGTAAAGTCACTTCCATTGATGAGGTGGATGATATTTCCTCCATCGATGCCTATAAGGTTTCCATTGCGGACGGTATCAGCGAACGGGAAGCTCTTCACGCCATCGAAAAGTATGGCCGTGACAATGCAAGAACACCGTTCCAGTGGGATGACAGCGAGAACGCAGGATTTACATCCGGCACACCCTGGCTGCGGGTCAATCCGAACTGTCACGAGATCAACCTGAAGGCCCAGCGGGGCGTGGGAGGATCTGTGTATGAATATTACAGGAAGCTGACGGCGCTCCGTAAGAATCCTCAGTATCAGGATACCATCGTGTATGGTACGCTCGTCCCGTATCTGGAAGACCGCCGCAATGTGATGGCCTATTTCAGAAAAGGGGAGGATCAGACCCTGCTTGTTATCGGCAACTACCAGAAAGAAGCGCGGACTCTGCCGCTGCCGGGTGCTGTGAAACAGGTGGTTCTGACGAACAAGCCCGGGACTGATCTGAAAGCCGGCAATGGAGAGATTCGACTGGAAGGGTACCAGGCCGTTGTACTGGAGATGGCGCAGATCTGACTTTGATGTATAACTGATGCAGGTATTTTTATAGCAGATGACACGGGAAGTTCATCCCGTGTCATCTTTTCATGAGAGGGATATGGTGATATACTTATGCGCATAAGGAAGGAAGCATTATCTATGATCACCATCAAGGAAATCGCTAAGCAGCTGCAGATGAGCACAACGACCGTCTCTAACGTGATACACGGAAAGACAAAGGAAGTCTCGCCGGAAACGATCGCAAAGGTACAGGCGTTTCTGGATCAGGTGGGC
>JAGCAV010000520.1 GCA_017652545.1 Lachnospiraceae bacterium | reverse complement strand
CCATAGCCTCAGCAGAGTGCTGGTTGGAGCCGTACAGAGCAATCAGGTCTTCCTTGTTCAGCAGGTTCTGGCAGTCGATAGCGGATAGCTCAGCGGTAACCTGTGCCGGAACGAGGGTCTCGATGATGACCTTCGCATCGTCAGAGGTCTCGCAGGTGGCGCCATTGACATAAGCCTCGTTGCCTTCAAGAGCAACGCCATAGCCATCAGCAGCAGCCAGCTCAGCGAACTTGTCGATGAAGCCAAGGCCACGGTTAACAACAGACTCGGAAACAGCGTCCTGAGCGGAAACGCCTACACGGACAGTGCCTTCAGCAGCAGCGATCCTGTCAGCAACTGCTTCGTAGATCTTCTCTGCAGCAAGCTCGCCGGCCGCATAGTTGTTGGTGGAGCAGTTTGCAAGAACAGCGCCTTCCGGAGCACCCGGTACACCGGAGTCAAAGCCGATGATCGGAATACCGGCTTCCTGAGCTGTTGCGATGGCATCCAGACAGGTCTCGGTGGAAAGAGCAGCCAGACCGATGGCATCGGGAGCTGCTGCGATAGCTGAATTCAGCTGGGAAAGCTGCTCATCGTATGCGGACTCGTTAGCCGGGCCGACAAAGTTGATCTCACAGCCGAGCTCTTCAGCCTTGTTCTCAGCGCCTTTCAGCACTGCCTGCCAGTACTGATGCTGGAAGCCTTTGGACACGATCTCGATCTTAAGTCCTGAATAATCAGCAGCATGGGCAACTGTTACGCCAAGTGTAGAGCCGATCAGGGCTGCTGCCAGTGCGAAACCTAAAATTCTTCTCTTCATTTCAGTTCCTCCTTGAAAAACAGTGAATTTGTTGATCTATACAAGCCGCCTTGCTCCGGCGGATCATATACAGCTGCGCTCTTTAGCCGAAACGTTTCGACCACCTTCACGATTATATGCCAAACCGGCCATGAAATCAAGACATATCTGAAAATAATTCGGAAGTCGAAACGTTTCTTTTGTGTAATCTTACTCGATTCTCTTATTCTTCAGCACATCGATATAGATGGCTGCAATCAGCACGATACCGATGATGATCTGCTGCCAGTTCGCCTGCAGTCCGATGTACGGAAGGCCTGTCTTCAGGAGCGACATGACGAACACACCAAGCAGGGAGCCGACTACGCTGCCCACGCCGCCGGTCATGGATGTTCCGCCGATGATGGCGCCGCCGATGGCGTCAAGCTCCAGGCCCGCGCCGGTGCCCGGTGCAACGGATGACATGAACACCGCCGCGTAGGCAATGCCGGCCAGACCGGTAAAGAAACCGGAGATAATGTATGCCGACATCTGGTAACCGGTCACATTCACGCCGGAAAGACGGGCTGCTTCCTTGTTGGAACCGATCGCCTTGATATACCGGCCGATCTTCGTCTTATTCAGCACCAGCGTCATGACCAGCAGGCTGATGATCACGAGAATAAAACCTGACGGAACGATAAAGTTGCTTGCCGTGCGGAATTTAAACAGTTTTCTGAACCAGCCGCCGGTTGAGGTGGCAGCCGGCCATGACACAGCCATACCGCCCGTGATCACGCTGCCCAGGCCGCGGTTGATGAGCATGGTGCAAAGCGTAGCGATGAACGGAGGCAGATCCATGACGGCAACCATAAAACCGTTCAGTGTACCCATGATCAGTCCCACCAGGATCGTCACGATCATGCCGATCAGTACGGGCGCGCCTTTCTGCTGTACCAGGAAGCCGCCGATCAGGCTGTAGCAGATCATACCGGTTCCAACGGAAAGGTCATTGCCGCCTGAGATCAGGCAGAATGTTACGCCGATGGACATGAACGTAATATAGTAGGAATAGTCAAGGATACTCACCACCGTTGCGTACTGACGGAATGCAGGGCTCATGACGCTGAAGAAAACCGCCAGAAGAATGACGACGATCACAACGACGATCTTCTGGAGTCCGATCGCTCTTACAATGGGGTTATTGGTAAATGCATTCCCCTTCTTTTCACTTGTCATCTTCTTCTCCCTCCTATGCGTTTCTCAAGGTCGCGGCATGCATGATCTTCTCCTGTGTTGCCTCCGCAATGTCGATCTCACCGGTCTTCCTGCCCTCGCACATGACCACAATGCGGTCGCTCATACGCAGGATCTCCGTCATCTCGGATGAGATCATGATAATGGACTTGCCCTCGGCAGCCAGCTCGTTCATCAGGTGATAGATCTCGCTCTTGGCACCGACGTCAATACCTCTGGTCGGTTCATCAAAGATGAGGATGTCGCAGTTTTTGACCAGCCACTTGGCAATGACGACCTTCTGCTGATTGCCGCCGGACAGGTTGATGACCAGCTGATCCACACCGGGTGTCTTGGTGGCCAGACGGTCCACGTACTTCTGTGCTTCCTTTGCTTCCTTCTTTTTGTCAATGAAGATGCCGTTCATGAAATCCTCCAGGCAGGCCATGGAAGAATTCTCCGCAATGCTCTTGCCCACGACGATTCCGAAACGCTTCCTGTCCTCGGACAGATAACCGATTCCAAGCTTAACGGCATCCTGCGGCGTTTTGATATCAACCTTTTTCCCGTTGACATAAATGTCTCCGCTCTCCTTCGGGTCAGCGCCGAACAGCGCCCTGGCGGTCTCGGTACGTCCCGCACCCATCAGGCCTGAGAAGCCGAGGATCTCTCCTTTATGCAGTTCAAAGCTGACATCCTGCACCATACGTCCGGCATTCAGGTGTTCTACCTTCAGCACCACCGGCGCATCCGGAGCCACCATGCTGTGGGTCTTCGGTTCCTCGTAGATGACACGTCCGACCATCATGTTGATGATATCGTTCTTCGTGCAGTTCTCGGTGATGAGCGTGCCCACATAACCGCCGTCACGCATGACCGTGACACGGTCCGTAATGACTTTGATCTCGTCCATACGATGAGATATATACACGATGCCCAGCTGCTTCTCACGCAGGTCGCGGATGATCTTGAAAAGCTCCTCGATCTCGGACTCCGTCAGAGCTGCGGACGGCTCGTCAAAGATGATAACCTTCGCCTCATGGGAGATGGCTTTTGCGATCTCGCACATCTGCTGCTTGCCGACGGTCAGGTTGCCCATCCGCTCAGAGGGATTGATGTCAATGTTGAGCTGTTTGAACAGTTTTCTTGCCTCTTCATTCATCCTGCCGTCATCGATGAGCTTTCCTCTCATGATCTCACGGCCGATGAAAATGTTCTGCGCCACTGTCAGGTCCTTCATCATGTTCAGCTCCTGGTGAACGATAACGATGCCCGCTGCCTGCGCCTCTCTGGGGTTGGTAAACTCGACTTCCTTTCCTTCATACGTGATGGTTCCGGAATCCTTGGAGTAAATACCGGTCAGCACCTTCATCAGTGTGGATTTACCGGCACCGTTCTCTCCCATCAGCGCATGCACTTCTCCCCGTCTTACTTCCAGATCCACATGATCCAGCGCGTGAACGCCGGGGAAGGATTTGTCGATCCCTTTCATTGTTAAGATAACTTCTCCCATAATGCCCCCCTTTACTTCCTGCGCTTGCTGCTGCGCACGTCAGTGTACACGGCCAGCGCCACGATGATACCGGTGATGATGTACTGATAATCGGGACTGAGCTTTGTGCCCAGGCGCCAGGACTGGATACCTACGCGCAGCAGGGAAATGATCAGCACGCCGATAATGCTTCCGCTGATGGAAGCCACACCGCCTGCCATGGAGGTGCCTCCCATCACGCAGCTGGCAATGGCATTGTTGTTGAATTCGTCACCAAGACCCGGCTGGAAGGATGTATTGACACCTGCATAGGTGATTGCCGCCATGCCTGCAAGCGTACCGCAGATCACATAGGCCAGCATCTCCCACTTTTTGGTATTGACACCGGAAAGACGGACGGCCTCGCGGTTGCTGCCGATGCAGAGGATATAACGGCCGATCCTTGTATTATTCAGGATGATCGCGCAGATCACCGCCACGATCAGCAGGAACACCAGCCCTGTCGGGAAGCCGTGATAGGAGATCAGGTTTTTGTACCAGCCCCGCGGCTCCGTACTCTGCGGCCAGGTGGAGGACTGCACATGCGTGTATACCGATCCGACGCCTTTTGCCACATTCATCAGCGCCATGGATGAGATGAACGACGGCAGTTCCATATAGGCGACCAGGAAGCCTGCGCAGGTTCCGAACATCGCGCCGATGATGACGCAGACAAACAGGCACAGCAGCACCGGCCAGTTGTTCACGACCATCAGCCTTCCGGCGATCAGGCCGGAACAGAACATCACAGGCCCGATCGAAAAATCAATTCCGCCGGTGGCGATGACGAATGTAACGCCCAGGGCCAGGAAGCCGAGGTAGTCCGTCATGTTCAGCGCATTCATGATCGCGTTGGCGCCGAGCATCCGCTTCGCGCCGAGCGAAAACAGGAAGTACATCAGGATCAGGACCAGGACCAGGGCGATCCGGTTGAACCCGATCTTCTTCACAAAGGGAATGTTTTTAATTTTCTCCATTACCATTTCCTCCAGTATTGGCAGAAGCATTCTGCCGTCCATCAGTTACTCGCTTTTCTTTTTGTTCCAAAGCCTCTCCGCACCCGGTTCACAGGCAAAATACGAGTCCCGTACAGCCTCATTCCAGATACGAAGTTCTTTTTCCATACCCAGTCTTTCGCTCAGGTCGACAGACATTTCCCGGGCATCCCGGCACATACGCTCCTGCCGGTTGACATCGCCGCTTTTGAGAAGTCCGAACAGGGAACGGCCGTAATCGGGTGACTGGCAGGTTCTGAAATACCTGGCAGCCGCGTTCCGCAGTTCCCAGTACAGCGCCCGTTCACCTGCTTCGCCAAGGGCGGCGGCTCCGTCAAAAAGCATCCCGTCCAGGGTCCTTTCGACCTCCTTCCTGGCGCTTTTCCTGAACAGGCGTGCGCTTTTGAAGACCTGTCCGAAATTCACGCACTGGAACAGAAAGCGGTCCACATACTTTCCGGGTGTCTTCCCGTCTACATACCGCGCCTGAAACAGGGCCATACGATACTCATTGGCACCGTCGTCCGGCTGCGTCATGGTCAGCTCATCAAAGAGCCTCCGCCTCGCTTCCGGTTCCAGTTCACGGTAATACTCGTTCCAGCGGGCACTTTGTTCATACATGTTTTTTTCCTTAACAATCCGTACAGTCTACGATCACGCCGTCCTCATCCCACAGGTCATGCCAGTCTTTCGCGCCGGGCCACAGGAACACATGTCCCTTCACCAGCCGGCTGTTCCGCTCGAGCGTTGCGATCGAAGCCATCTCCTCATCCGTCAGCTTCTCCGTCAGTGTGGCCTGAAGATTGGCCTCATAGTTATGAACAGAGAACGGGATCGGCAGAACACCGCGCTGCAGGGCCCATTTCAGGCAGATAATGGCAGGATGCACGCCATGAGCTTTTGCAATCTCAAGGATCTCAGGCATCTGCATATCCACCGCGTCTCCCGGCTCGATGTCACGCTCCGGACGTCTGGGTGAACCGAGCGGCATATAGCCGATATTGAGGATATCCTGTCTGTCAAGGTACTGCTTCAGTTCCTCGTTCTGGAAGCAGGGATGCATTTCCGACTCACAGGCTGCCGGTTTGATGCGCAGTTTGCCCAGTACCGCATCCAGTTTCGGGATGGTCAGGTTCGAGATACCGATATGACGCACAAGCCCCTCGTCCACCAGTTCTTCGATCTGCCGGTAGGTATCCACAAACTCCTCCACCGAGAACGGTTTGGAATCGGGATTGCGGGAATCCACATCGCAGTGCGGCGCGTGATAGTTCGGGAACGGCCAGTGGATGAACAGCATGTCCAGGTAATCGCACTGCAGATCCGCTATGGTTTTCCTTGTGGATTCCGCGACACGGCGATGCATGTCATTCCAGACCTTGGACATGATGAACAGTTCCTTTCTCTCCACCACGCCCTCGTCAAAGGCCTTTTTAAACTCCCTGCCGATCTCTGCCTCATTGCCATAGCAGGCGGCGCAGTCAAACAGCCTGTAACCGGCGCGCAGTCCGCCGGCAACAGCGCCTGCCACGTCCTGTGCGCTGACCCTGTCTGAGCCGAAGGTCCCCATACCCAGACAGGGGATCTGATCACCGTCATTCAGCGTAAATGACGGCACTGTTTTCGGATCGATCATGATTTCTCCCTCCTCTTCATGTATCATAAAAACTCATCTGAGATGATTTTTTCACAACGTTGACTTATTATTCCCCCTCGATGCTTCGAACGGATCCCCGTTCCTTCAGCCGGGCGGGCATGCAGATTCTCCTGGGCGGTATTTCTTCATCCGGGGCTGAGGCAATTCTCTCCATCAGCAGGCGGACAGCCTCGTCACACATGTCTTCCATCGGCTGTGCCATAACGGTCATCTCCGGTTTCATGACCAGTGAGAGAACCAGCTCATCAAAACCGACAAGAGAGATCTGTTCCGGACAATTGACTCCTTTTTCATTAAGAGCCATGACCGCGCCGAGATTCACCTCATAATTGCTCAGGAACACCGCGGTAGGCGGGATCTCAAGCCTGATCAGCGATTTGATTCCCTCATATCCGAGTTCCGTGGAATGACGCGGGCCCGAAAAGACATATGTTTCCGGAACCGTCAGGCCGGCTTCCTTCATGGCCTCGCAGTAACCCAGGTACCGTTCGTGACCCGTATACTCCATGGAGTAGATTGCGCCGATCCTTTTGTGTCCGCGTTCGATCAGATAGGAAACTTCCCTGTGCGCTGCCTCCCTGTTGTCCAGGATCACACAGTCACAGTCCGACCCTTTGATCTCTCTGTCGATCAGGACCACAGGGACCCCTGCATCGTGAGCCGGCTGCAGTGCGTCCGGGCTCGTTCCGCAGGGAATAAGCAGAATGCCGTCTACATTTTTCTCTATGCAGAAACGGATGTTTTCAGCTTCCAGTGCCGGATCCTGCGCCGAATCGCAGAAGATGGCGCTGTATCCCTTCTGTCTGAGCTGTTCGACCGCATGCCGGAGCATTGTGCCGCAGAACTGACTGGTAATATCGTTGACCACAAAGCTGACAGTCCTGGTCTGCTTGGTGATCAGGGCCCTGGCCAGCTCGTTCGGATGATAGTCGAGTTTCTTTACGGCCTCATCGATCTTGACCGCATTCTCCTCCCGGACATTCCCGCCGTTCAGATATTTGGAGATCGTCGAGAGCGCCAGCCCCGTTTCATTTCTTATATCTTTTATTGTGGATGCCATAGCCGCCTCCGTTCTCAGATGTCTGGTTCTTCCTGCGTATGTTCATCCGTGATCACGTCTTATACTTCTGAATCAACCAGGATCTTCCCTTTTACTGTCCCCGGTGTCTTATACCACTCAAATGCCTCCGCGATCTTTGAAAGCGGAACCTTTTTATAGATAAAGGAATCATCAAACTTAAGCTGCCCTGTGCCGAAATAGTGAGCAGTCAGCTTCCACTCATGTCCGGGATACGGAGCCGAATAGCTCATCCAGGAACCCGTCAGGGTAAACTCCTTGCGGTTCATCTGCTCCCATTCGTCCACGCTGAAGGAAAGCTCTCTGGTCGGCGTCCCGATAAAGCAGACGCCTGCCTTGTTGGCAGCCAGTTTAAAGGCCAGCTTCATGGTGATGGTATTGCCTGCTGTTTCATAGACATAGTCAAACCCGCGTCCCTGTGTCAGGTCACTCACCTGCTGCAGGAAATCCTCGTCCAGGGTATTCACCCCGGCGTCCGCTCCCAGCCTGACGGCCAGATCCAGTCTTTCCCTGACAATATCAAACACGACCACTTTTGAGGCGCCGAAGATTTTGGCCCACTGCATGGTCATCATGCCGATGGTGCCGCCGCCGAGGATCGCCACCGTGTGGCCTCCCTGATAGCCGGTCCTCTCGAGACCGTGGAGCGCCACCGTAGCCGGCTCAAACGAAGCGCCCTGCTCGAAACTGACACTGTCGGCAAAGGGCACCACATTCTCCTGCGGAACCACCACATATTCCGCAAAGCTCCCCTGCTGGCGGGAGCCGATAAAGCTGTAATGTTTGCAGAGCGAGTAATTGCCTTTCTGGCAGTCCTCACACTTCATGCAGGGAACAAGCGGGATCCCGGCGACCCTGTCGCCCTTTTTGAGGCTCTTTACGTCATCGGCAATCTCAACCACCGTTCCCGAAAACTCATGTCCCAGGATGTTCGGATAGAAATGGCACGCGTCCCCGTTTACACGCGGCACATCGGAGCCGCAGATTCCCGTATATTTGACCTTCACGCAGACCGAACCCGGTTTCACTTCGGGCATCGGAACATCTTCCCAGCGGATGTCATTTTTAGCGTGTACCACGCCTGCTTTCATTGTTTTATCCATCATCTGCTCCCTTCCTAATAAGTGTGGAGTGTGTAGTTTGAAGAGTGGAGTTCCTTTCGTTTTTATTGATCACTCTCAACTCTCCACTCTCAACTCTCCTTATGCATGATTTCTTTCAGGTTCTCATATAATTCCAGATATGTATCGTAATACCTGT
>JAGCAV010000519.1 GCA_017652545.1 Lachnospiraceae bacterium | reverse complement strand
TCCTGATCGTGATCATCGGCTTTGGCCTGGGTCAGATGAAGCAGGTCAAATATGCTGTTTACGGCATTCCCGGTCAGACCAAACCCATTGAGGATACGCAGTATGAACTGACCATCGATGACTTTGAGGTTGCCCTGCGCGACGATGATACAGTTGAGCAGTACACGGCATCGATCACGATGCGCGATACCGGAACAGGAAAAGAGGCAAGCGGACAGACCAGCGTTAATCATCCGTGTACGCTGTTCGGCATGCGCTGTTACCAGAACTCCACAGGCTGGGCCGCCACCGTGCAGATCTGGAAAGACGATGAACTGATCCAGGAAAATGTGTTATGTGCCGGTGAATATGTGAATGTCGAGGACAAGGAAGGCCTGAGTGTTATGTTCTCAGCCTTCTATCCCGATTATGCAAGGGGCGAAGACGGCATGCCCGTCTCGATAAGCTCCCGGATGAACAATCCGGCTTATCTGTACCGGCTGTACTATCACAATGAGATCCTGGGCATGAATGTGCTTGAGGGAAAAGAAGCCATCACGGTAGATGCCTATACGATCATCTTTACGGACCCGCAGAGCTATACACTCATTCAGATCAAACGGGATCCCTATACCTGGCTTGCTGCCATCGGTGCCGTAATCATGATGGTCGCCCTGATCCTTGCATTCTATCTTCGGACAGCGGAAGTATATGCTTCGCGCTCGGAGGACGGCAGCTGGCCGGTCTCAGGCTACAGCCGCAAGGGCGGAGAGGATTTTGTGGATATGCTGAAAGAAAAGTATAAAGAATTGGAAGGAGGAAATGTTTCCAATGAGCAGTGAGCAGTTTCTGAATGCAGAGAACACCTTATTTACGATCGCCATGGCAGGCTATCTGATCGCCATGGTCCTGTATGCTCTCTTCTTTGCCCTGAAAAAGGAAAAGCCGGGTAAATGGGCAGGCATCATCACAACCCTGGCCTTTTTGGTCCATACCGCCGCACTGATCGTTCGCAGCATCGGAGCCGGAAGGCTGCCGCTCTCCAATCAGTACGAATTTGCCACCAGCTTTGCCTGGGGAATCTGCGCCTGTTACCTGGTCTTCCTCTGGAGATATCATTTCCGCGCGCTCGGGGCATTTGTACTGCCCGTCATCTTCCTGATCATCGGCTACGCCGCCATGCAGAGCAGAGAAGTCAGGGAGCTGATGCCGGCGCTGCGCAGCAACTGGCTCGCGATCCATGTATCCTCCGCTATCATCTCCTACGGCGCTTTCGGAGTCTCCTTCGCGGTGTCCCTGATGTTCCTGATCCGCCGGAAAATGGCCGACAGCGCATTCTGGCAGGAGCACATCCCCGAGGAAAAGCGGCTGGATCTGATCAGCTACAGGGCTGTCTCCCTCGGCTTTTTGTTCCTCACCTTCGTTATCATTTCCGGTGCCGTCTGGGCTGAACATGCCTGGGGCAGTTACTGGTCCTGGGATCCCAAGGAAACCTGGGCGCTGATCACATGGTTCATCTACGCCATCTATCTGCATCTGCGCATTTCAAGAGGATGGAAAGGCAAAAGCGCGGCGCTGTTCGCGGTCATCGGCTTTGTCTGTGTCATCTTCACCTACATTGGCGTCAATACGCTTCTGCCGGGCATACACAGCTACGCATGATATGGATAAACAAGCAGGGAATTAACAGCAGGGGGGCAGTTCTTTAAAGAGAACTGCCCCTGTCTTCATCTTCCTTTGCTTTTATCCGGCCACTTTAATGGTCACGGTCTTTTTTTTGCTTCCGCACTTGATGGTCAGCTTTGCGCTGCCTGCTTTCTTTGCAGTGATCAGACCCTTTTTGCTGACTGAGATGACTTTCTTTCCCTTCCTGTCCAGGGTGAATTTCATCTTGTCCGGTGTGGTGACTGGGTTGATCACGGTCGTGATGTCGAAGGTCTCACCGACCGTAAGGGTCGTGGTCTTCGGCATCTTGATGCTCCTGGTCTTCACAGCCGAGGCTTTCTTCTGCACCTTCACGGTAAAGGTCACTGAGCCGCCATACTGTGTTGTGACCGTCACTTTGGCGGACTTGCCTGCTTTCAGGCCTTTCAGCACGATGCTGCTTCCGCTGA
>JAGCAV010000053.1 GCA_017652545.1 Lachnospiraceae bacterium | reverse complement strand
CATTGCGGCGGCATTCCCCGAGATCAGTTTTATGCCGACAGGCGGCATCAGCGCGAAGAACGTGGGAGAGTATCTGGCGTATGACCGGATCGCAGCCTGCGGCGGAAGCTGGATGGTCAAAAAGGACCTGATCAGGGCAGGAAAATTTGATGAGATCACAGCCATGGTGAAGGAGGCTGCCGGGATCGTCAAAGAAGTCAGAGGATAAATGAAAACAGGACCGGCAGGCGGCACGGAAGCAAAAAGAGATTAAAAAAACTCCTTGACAACCGTATCTGCTGACCGTATAATTGTCGAGTGTGTTTCGGCGCACCTTTTTACTGCGCGAAAGATGACACCAAGAGCAATCGCCATTGATCCGGCGTTAAAAATTCGTATAAGGGAGGTGTAAGCCGTGTCGATTTGTCCGAAGAACAAACATTCCAAAGCGAGAAGGGACAGCAAAAGAGCCAACTGGAAGATGAGCGCTCCTTCACTGGTCAAATGCAGCAAGTGCGGAGCTCTGATGATGCCTCACAGAGTCTGCAAGGCATGCGGGACTTATAACAAAAAAGAGATCATCGCAATGGATGCTGAATAAAAAAGACCGGGACCGCCTGATGGGCGGTCTCTTTTGTTATGCTTGTCAATAAACGGTGTATTTAGTATAGTTATCGTAAACGCGCGAAACAAAAAGCGTTTGCGAGGGAGGTTGCGATCATGGAAGAGCAGAGGATAGTAAAGGTAGCCCTGGATGCCATGGGCGGGGATCACGCACCCGGCCAGATCGTGGAAGGCGCTCTCAGGGCAGTGAATACACAGGAGCGGCTCCATGTGATCTTTGTCGGACGCAAGGACGATGTGGAAAACGCGCTGGCCGGGAAAAGCTATCCGGGGGACCGGGTGAGTGTTGTGGAAGCGACAGAGGTCATTGAGATGGCCGAACATCCGGTGGCGGCGATCAGGAAGAAAAAGGATTCCTCCATGGTGGTAGGCATGAAGCTCGTAAGAAACGGCGAGGCAGATGCGTTTGTGTCCGCAGGGAACTCGGGTGCTGTTCTCGTCGGTGCCCAGACGATCGTGGGGAGGATCCGGGGAATAGAAAGACCGCCCTTTGCTTCCATCATTCCCACGAGTAAGGGGACCAGCCTGCTTCTTGACTGCGGAGCCAATGTGGATGCCCGCTCTTCGCACCTTGTCCAGTTTGCCAGGATCGGCTCCATCTATATGAAGCATGTGATGGGTGTGGAAGATCCGACAGTGGGAATCGTGAACATAGGCGCGGAGGAAGAAAAAGGAAACGCACTGGTCAGGGAGACATTCCCGCTGCTTCGTGAATGTCCCGACATTCATTTTGTAGGAAGTGTGGAAGCCAGGGATATTCCGGTGGGCGGTGTGGATGTGATCGTCTGTGAGGGTTTTGCAGGCAATATCGTGCTCAAGATGTATGAGGGAACTGCATCCATGCTGCTTGGAACCATCAAAGGCGTTCTGAAGAGTTCCCTGAAAACCAAGATCGGGGCCCTGCTGATCAAGGGGGCATTAAAGGAAACCCTCAGCACATATGACGCGTCGAAATACGGCGGAGCGCCCATGCTCGGATGCCAGAATCTTGTTGTCAAGATGCACGGCAGCTCAAAGGCGGAAGAGGTCTGCAACACCATGTTCCAGTGCCTGCGTTTCGTTGACGCCGATCTGACAAGGATCATCGAGGAGAATATTCCGGAGCTGGATAAAGAAAAGGAGAAAGAAAATGGAATTTGAAAAACTGCAGCAGATCATTGCGGAAGTTCTGAAACTTGATACGGACGAGATTCTCCCCACCACGACATTTGTCGATGACCTCGGGGCGGATTCGCTTGATGTTTTCCAGATCATCATGGCTGTTGAAGAGGAATTCGGGATCGAGATCCCTCAGGAAGAAGCTGAAAAGATCGTGACAGTGCAGGATGCAGCTGACGCGATCAAGACGGCAGTGTCATGAGCGGGGAGAACACATCGCTTCAGCGTACGATCGGATATACATTTCACAGGCCGGAACTTCTGGAGATGGCCTTGTGCCACAGCTCCTATGTGAATGAACACAGGAAACGGGGCGAGACGGACAATGAACGTCTGGAATTCCTGGGAGACGCTGTTCTGGAACTTGTGAGCAGTGATTTTATTTTCCATGAATATCCGGAAATGCCGGAAGGAGATATGACCAGGCTGCGGGCCAGTCTGGTCTGTGAGCCGACCCTGGCTGTATGTGCCAGGGCTTTTGGTCTGCCTGCATATATCCGGCTTGGAAAAGGCGAGGAACTGATAGGCGGCAGGAACAGACCCTCGATCATATCTGACGCGCTGGAGGCGCTGATCGGTGCGATCTATCTGGACGGAGGGCTGGATGCGGCCCGCTCCTTTATCATGCGGTTTGTTCTGAATGATATCGAGAATAAAAAGCTGTTCCATGACAGCAAGACCATACTCCAGGAGATCGTTCAGGGAGATTTCAGAAATGAACGAATCGAATATGAAGTGACGGGGGAGAGCGGCCCGGATCATGCAAAGATCTTCGAGGTGCGGGTACGCCTCGGCTCGCGGGTGTTTGAACCCGGAAAAGGGCCGACCAAAAAAGCTGCGGAGCAGCAGGCCGCGTACCATGCCATCCTGTCACTCAGACAGGAATAGCACAGGACATATATCCCGGATCTGTACCCGGGAATGAGCATGAAGGAAACGTATTCACTATGTATTTGAAGAGCATCGAAGTTCAGGGATTTAAATCCTTTGCAAATAAGACTGATTTTCAGTTCCACACCGGTATCACCGGCATAGTCGGACCGAACGGCAGCGGAAAGAGCAATGTCGCCGACGCGGTCCGGTGGGTTCTGGGTGAACAGAGAGTCAGGCAGCTGCGCGGCGGAAGCATGCAGGATGTCATCTTTGCAGGTACGGCTGCCAGAAAACCGCTGGGATACGCATCTGTCGCCATAACGCTCGACAACTCCGATCATACCCTGCCCATCTCCTACGATGAAGTGACGATCACGAGAAGGCTGTATCGATCGGGAGAAAGTGAATATCTGATCAACGGTACGAACTGCAGGCTCAGGGACATCAATGAGATGTTCTATGATACCGGAATAGGCAAGGAAGGCTATTCCATCATCGGCCAGGGACAGATCGAGCAGATCCTGTCCGGAAAGCCGGAGGAGCGGCGTGAGCTGTTCGATGAAGCTGCCGGAATTGTCAAGTTCAAGCGCAGGAAGTATGAAGCGGCCCGGAAACTCGAACGCGAACAGGCTAATCTGCTTCGTGTCGGCGACATTATTTCAGAGCTTGACAGGCAGCTGGGACCGCTTCAGAGACAGGCGGAAAAGGCCAAAGTTTATCTGGCCAGGCGTGATGAACTGAAAGCGTACGATGTCAATCTCTTCCTGTCAGATATCCAGGATATCAGGGACAGGCTCACCAAACTGCAGGAAGGATATGAGACGGTAGAGGCGCAGCTGGAAGATACCAGGGAAGAAGCGGACAGGATCCGGAGCCACTATGATGAGGCATCCGCATCCCTTGAAGAACTGGAAAAGCAGCAGAACCTTGCGCAGGAGGCGCTTTCAGCCGCCCAGCTTGAAAAGACTTCCTATGAGCATCAGATCGAACTGCTCAGGGAGCAGGAAAAACAGGCGCTGCAGGAAGCCGGCAGAAGAAAAGAACGCATGGCTGCGATCAACGGGCAGCTCGAGCGAAGCCGGGAAATGCTCGATCAGCAGACCGAGGGAAAAAAGGCGCTTGAAGAGAATACCAGGACGCTGGTAAGTGAGACGGAAAAGCTGGGCAGGCAGCATGAAGAGCTCCTGGCATCGATCAGCGAGGTACAGTCCGCGATCGATGAAAAGAACAGGCAGCAGATCGAGCTCCTTGGAGAGCGGACAAAGATCAAGACAAAAGCGGCTCAGTTTGACACCATGCTTGAGCAGATCCGGATCCGGAATGCCCAGCTGTCCAGCCAGATCCTCGACCTGAAAAGCGAGGAAGACATCCGGACGCAGTCCCTGAACAAAATGCAGGAGGAGAGCGACAGGATCGCCGGGATCATTGCCTCCCTGGAGGAGAAGAGCCGGAAGGCGAATGAGCGCCTGCTTGAAAGACAGGAGGCGCTGGCCGGGCTCAATCAGCAGTTTGAGCAGGAGCAGGCAGCCTGGCACAGGGAAGCGTCCAGGCTTGAATCGCTCAGGAATATCGCCGAAAGATATGACGGTTACGGCAACTCCATCAGGAAGGTGATGGAGCTGCGAGGCAAAGAGAAGGGGATCTGCGGCGTTGTGGCGGATCTGATCACCACGCAGTCCAGATATGAGATCGCGATCGAGACAGCCCTGGGCGGGAGTATCCAGAACATTGTCACAGATGATGAGGACACCGCAAAACGCCTGATCGCCTATCTGAAGGAGAACAGGTATGGGCGCGCGACCTTCCTGCCGCTGACGGCTATGAAGAAGGCAGAAGCCTTCAAGTATACCAATGCGCTGAATGAGAAGGGCGCCGTGGGCCTTGCCAGCACACTCGTGCGGACCGAATCCCGCTACGCGGCGCTTGTGTCATGGCTGCTCGGAAGAACGCTGGTCGTCGACAATATAGATCATGCTGTCGCTCTGGCCAGGAAATACAAATATCAGATCCGGATCGTGACACTGGAAGGAGAGCTGCTCAGTCCCGGCGGTTCCATGACAGGCGGCGCCTTTAAGAACACCAGCAACCTGCTCGGAAGACGCAGGGAGATCGAGGAGCTGGAGAAAACGGTATCCGGCAAAAAAGCGGCCCTCGAAAAACTGAAAGAGGACATCGATTCGTGCCGCGATGAGAGAAATGCCCTGCGTGACGAGATCCGGGAACTGTCGGTCAAACTGCAGGAGCAGTATCTGAACAAGAACACGGCTGACATGAAACTGCGGGAGATCCGGAACAACCAGGATCAGACAGCCAGGAATATCCAGGCGGCAAAACAGGAAAACCGTGACAATGTCAAAACAGCCCATGAACTTGAAAAGGACAAGGAGAGAACGGGTACGGATCTGTCCGATTCGGAAATAAAGGAACAGGAGCTGCTCCGGGAATCTGATGCTCTTCGGGAAAAGCTGGAAGAACTGCGTGAACAGGAAAGCGCAGCGGCTTCCAGGATCGAACAGCTGCATGTGCAGATCGCAGGCGATGAGCAGAAGAGTGCGTTCCTCGGCCGGGAACAGGAACGGATCCGTAAGGAGATAGAGGACCTGAAGACCGAGAAGAGCGAAATCGCTGCGACAGATGCGCAGGAGGAGATTTCCGCGTCAAAGCGTCTGGAGGAGATCAGCCGCCTGCAGGAGCTGGTGGAGAAGAGCACTGCCCGCTGTGAAGAGAAAGCAGGACAGATCACTTCGGTCCAGGAAAAGAAAGACCTGCTGACGGGAAAGCAGAAAGCCTTCTTTGATGAGCGCGAACAGATCAGTGAGCGAAGCAGTCTGCTGGACCGCGAATATGTCAGACTCTCATCCCAGATGGAGAAACTGGAGGAAACACGGGAGCAGCGGATCGCCTACATGTGGGAAGAGTATGAGCTCACCTACAATTCCGCGCTGACGATGAAAAGAGATGATCTGGGTTCCAAAACGGCCTGGCGCAGGCAGATGGCGCAGATCCGGAAAGAGATCAGGGAACTTGGCAATGTAAATGTCAACGCGATCGAGGAATATAAGGAAGTGTCAGAACGGCATGCCTTTTATCATGAGCAGCATGACGATCTGGTCAGGGCGGAAGAAGCCCTTCAGAAGATCATTGCCGAACTGGATACCGGTATGCGCAGGATCTTCAGGGAGCAGTTCTCACGGATCAGCGAGGAGTTCGACAAGTCCTTTAAGCAGCTGTTCGGCGGGGGATTCGGAACGCTTGAGCTTGTGGAAGGAGAGGATATCCTGGAAGCGGGCATCCGCATCATCGCACAGCCGCCGGGAAAAAAGCTACAGAATATGATGCAGCTGTCCGGCGGGGAAAAAGCGCTGACTGCCATAGCGCTTCTGTTTGCGATCCAGAACCTGAAACCGTCTCCGTTCTGTCTGCTTGACGAGATCGAGGCGGCGCTGGATGAAAACAATGTGGACCGTTATGCGCAGTATCTGCGCAAGTTGACAAAGAATACCCAGTTTATTATCATTACACACAGACGCGGGACCATGGCTGCGGCGGACAGGCTGTATGGCGTGACAATGCAGGAAAAAGGCGTATCGGCACTGGTTTCTGTCAATCTGATCGAGGAAGAACTGGACGCGTAAGAGTTTGGAGTTTGGAGAGTTGAGAGTGGAATTCTGAGCTGAGGTTGGAGAACTGAGAGTGGCGTTTTGAGCTGATTGCAGCACACGGGGACAGACGGGGATGGAAGAGAAGAAAAAAGGCTTTTTCAGAAGGCTTGCGGAAGGACTGAGCAAGACAAGGAATAACATCGTATCGGGTTTTGATTCCATCTTTACGGGCTATTCCACGATCGATGACGATTTCTATGACGAGCTTGAGGAGACGCTTGTGATGGGGGATATCGGCATCAACGCCACCACTTCCATCATTGAAAATCTGAAAGAGAAGGTCGCGGAGCAGAACATCAAGGATCCCGGTGAATGCAGGGAACTGCTGATTCAGAGCATCAAGGACCAGATGGCCACCAAGGATGCGGATTACGCCTTTGAACACCAGAAGAGCGTGGTGCTGGTGGTTGGCGTCAACGGTGTCGGAAAGACAACGAGCGTCGGCAAGCTGGCGGGCAACCTGCACGACCGGAAGCGCAAGGTCATCATGGCTGCGGCCGACACGTTCCGCGCTGCGGCTACCGAGCAGCTGACCGAGTGGGCAAAGCGTTCAGGTGTGGACATCATCACCGGCGCGGAGGGATCGGATCCCGGTGCCGTTGTTTTTGACGCCATCCAGGCGGCAAAGGCCAGGGACGCCGATGTCCTGATCGTT
>JAGCAV010000518.1 GCA_017652545.1 Lachnospiraceae bacterium | reverse complement strand
TGCCGATATTCCCGATCCCGACAATCAATACATTTTTCATGCCGCACCTCACAATTCTTCGATGTGCTTGAGCCAATCCTCGAAGATGAACTGCTCCAAAATGACGCCTTCCTTCAGGACCCTTCTCTTTGTTCCCTGAATGATCCGTTTTTCCACAGCGGGATCGACGCTGCGGATCAGGTCCTTATGCTTCTGGTAGTATTCCTGAAAGCATTTCTCTGACTCATAGCGGTACTTGGCATTCATCGGGTCAAGCCAGATGGGTTTGTTGAGCATGAAGTAGGTGCCGTACATGAGACTGCACGCATGGAACTTTGCATCGTCCACCATGCCGCGATCCAGAAAGTCCTTCACCAGCCACCCATTGGAATAGATCATCCGGGTATAGGTTTTGAGAACATACAGCGGGTCCTTGCGGCAGATGGAACCGTCGCGCCATTTCCAAAGGTACAGAGGAAGCTGGCAGTGCCGCACTTCCTTTGCAACCTTGATCGCCAGAAGGTTGTAACCGCTGTCCTCGTGGCATTTGACATCCGGATGCCAGACGATGTGGTTATCCAGAAGGAACTGCCTGCGGTATACCTTCCCGTGAACAAACGTACAGTCCTTTTTGTGCGGGAAGAAAATAGAGGCCCCTGTCTTCTTATCAATGATCTCCTCCATGAAATCGATGATCAGAGCATCAAAGCCCTTCCCGGCATAGGCAAGGATGGTATACAGGGCAAGATTGCTCATGAACATATCATCCGCATCGCAGAACATCACGTAATCCGCAGTCGCCTCATCAAAGAGATGTGCACGTGTTCCGGGAAGGCCGGAATGTTCACACTGGATATAGCGGATGGGATAAGAAAAGCTGCCGAGGAAACTAAGCGGCAGCTTCACGTCTGATCCATCATTCGCAATGAGGACTTCTATATCATTTTTCAGGTCCACACCCTGCTGAGTGCTGATGCTTTCCAGCATCGGTCGCATCACTTCCTCAGTCTCATTGTACTGAGGAATAAGAATCTGAAGTTTCATTCCGGTCCCTCCTTACGAATGGATATACTGTGAAATGGCGTTGTAGATCGCTTCCCCGCCGCCATCAGAGAAGTAGGCATCCATTGCATCCGAGAAATTATCGTCTGTCACGGCTCCCGCCTCGCTGAGGTAAGTGCCAAAATCCGAGCCGCTGATATAGTCACTCAAAACCTCGCTCAGATAAGAATCGGACACATAGCTGCCCAAGGCTTCACTAAGATAGCTTTCCGAGACAAACCCTGCATTGTCCAAATCACTCTGAGTCACATATTCGCTCAGATAATCATCGAGGTCGCCCGCAGTCAGGAATCCGGCGTTTTCCAGATCGCTCTGTGTGACGTATTCGCTCAGATCGCTTTCTGTCACGTAATCGCTTAGATAATCGGGCAGGTTGGATACTGTCAAGAACCCAGCATTGTCCAGATCGCTTTGCGTGACATATTCGCTCAGATCGCTTTCTGTCACGTATTCGCTCAGATATTCACCGATGTTGTTCGCTGTCAGGAACCCCGCGTTATCCAGGTCGCTCTGCGTAACATACTCGCTCAGATAATCTTCCGTCACATATTCGCTCAGATAGCTGCTGAGATTGCTGCTCAGATAATCCGCCAGATCCGATTCCGTCAGGAAACCTGCGTCGCTCAGGTAGCTCTCCATCAGATCCTCTACGGTGATCCTGCTGGTCGCCCCATTATGGTTGATCACCAGATTGTCGGAATGGCCCGCAGACTGAGTCCTGGGCAGTTCACTAATTTTTACTCCCATGATCTTCCTCCTTTTTAATTGTCGGCAAGCAGCTCTTCACCGCTTTCGGTGAGCAGGTTATTGCCGTTTTCTGTTTCTACATTATCCCCGTCATCACCGGATGGTGTGATCACCTCGGAAGCGAGGATCTTATAGATCGTGCCGCCTCTCTCGATGAAAAGGTAGTCCGTTTCCCGGATGGTGCGCACGGTCGGAACCTGCGTCAGGTCATCCTGCTTCTCCTGCAAAGCAGAATAAATGCCTCCGGAATAGACCGGCTTTGTGCTGCGCTGAACCGGAACGGAGTCAAAGGTCAGCGTATCCTGCTTGTTAGAAAGTGCGGTATAGATGCCGCCGCTTCTGACCGGGTTTCTGCTTCCGGAGACCGGAGCCTCATCGAAGGTCAGCGTATTCTGTTTGCCCTGCAATGCGCTGTGGATACCACCGCTCCTGACCGGATTCCTACTGCCGGAAATCGGAGCCTCATCGAAAGTCAGCGTGTTCTGCTTCCCTTGCAGGGCCGTATAAACACCTCCACTCCTGACCGGATTCCTGCTTCCGGAAATCGGAGCTTCATCAAAAGTCAATGTGTTCTGCTTCCCTTGCAGCGCAGTATAAACGCCTCCGCTCCTGACCGGATTCCTACTTCCAGAGGTCGGTGTTTCATCGAAGGTCAGAGCGTCCTGCTTATTCCGCGCTGCGTCCGCATTGGTCTTAAGCTGGGAATCGATGATATCAAAGTTCCCGTTCAGATCTTCGATATCAACGAGGTCGGTCCCTTCAGGCTTGGTCAGCCTGTAATACTTTGTTCTGGTCGCCAAACTGACCACCCCCTTTACGATTCAATCTTGGCGTATTCGGTACCACCATAGGTAACATTGCTGCTGAACAGCTCCGGGAACTGCTCCTTCACCTCTTCATAGAGTGAGCCCTTTGAATAGGTCAGGTATGGCACCTTCCCGGTGTGTGTAATGCCGGTGCAGCCGCTGGCCGCCGATCCATGCTGGACGATATTCTTAAGCACGGAGAGGTCATGCGGCAGATCATCGTACCAGCACCACGGGAGTGCCAAGATGCCCGGAATGTTCACGATGCTGTCATCCGAGAATGTGACATAGTTCGTGTACATGGTTTCGTCATCCACATCCGGAAGACCGAGTCCTGCCATCTTCCGGCAGATACCGGAGGTAGCGGAGTTGTAGCCACCCTTCAGGCCCGGAGCACAGCGCGTATAATCCGATGCGTTCAGCGTGAAGGTCAGCACATGAATCTGGTTGTAGGCATAGAGGTTCGTGTACGGATAGTCCACGATACTCGGCCCCGGTAGTGTCTCCGGCCTTCCGTCCTTCTTCATCATCGCAGCGATGATATAAATATCGGCACTGGCTTCTATGGCATTTGACCCATTCGCCGATGGGTATCTTCCAGCAGGCAGCTTCATGAATGGAATATCCCCGTACTGCTGATAATCGGCAAAGGCTCCCTTGCTGGCCAGATAGTCCACAACTGAGCTGTAGGTATCCGTCGTCAGGTAGTAGTCGCCGTCCGCTGGGATATAAGGAACATCCTGCGGATAGAAGTCATTCCAGAAATCCGAAGGCAGATCGTCGTTAAACGAAAGCCCCAGGTCCTCGCCGATGAGCTGTCCGATCACATCAATCGGCACCGTCATGGTCTCAACATTCAGCAGGGTTTCACACTCGTATTGATCGCCGGACGGCATCTGGTAGGTCGCATGAAGGGCCGTTCCATAAGGCGTCATGATTTCTCCTGCCGGAGGATAAAAGGTGCAGCCCTCTGTGACGGTCTCGATGTCCCCGGACCGCTTATAGCGCAGGGCCACCGTAGCGCCTGTCAGGTCAAGAGGCTCTCCCTCGGCATAGTGCGTCTTGTTAGGCGAATGCGAGAAGAACAGCGTATCAACTGTATCCACATTGATCGTGTACTGTGCATAATACTCGGACCCGGTTGCGGGATTTCTCCACATCGCCTGAACCTGCATCGTGTCCATGTGGCCGATCAATTCTCCGGCAGCCGGTTCAAAGGTGGCAGCAGAGGCATCCACTGTCCGTACCGTTCCATCCGAGTATCTGGCAGAAAGAACAGCTCCGGAAAGATCCAGCGCTGCGCCTTCTTTCTGTGTCGGATTTGCCAAACTCGTAAAAAGCAACTCCTCCACGTCATAAATCATGATCTGCGTATCCGCCGTGAATTCATTTCCGGCGTGGTCCGTATAATTGGCATTGATATTCAGCTCCCCGCTGTATTCCAGAAGCGTTCCCTCTGCCGGATCATAGGTGCAGGAGTCTGTGATATCCGAGGCCGTGCCATCCTTGTAATAGGCCATCACCTGACCCCCGGCGAGGGAAAGCGGAGAGCCAGCATACTGCGGCCCGTCCGGACTCCGCACCCATTCGATCTTGCTCGTGACCGCATTGTAGCCGAAGACCACGAGGCGAGCCTGTCTTGCGGCAATTCGTAGAGCCATGCTGCACCTCCTTACGCATCCGTGATGGAATAGGTGATCTTCAGGGACTGAGAATCGGTCTTCGTGACCGGCTCATCCAGATTGCAGATCGTCCCGATATAGTTCTGGCAGGCATCGCAGTAAACATAGTAGGAAGAGAACATCCGAAGGTCGTCCGTAACATAGCCGCAGAAATCCTTCATGGCCCAAGACCCGGTCGAATAGTTACCAAGATCATACCGGCACTCGCCATCCTCATAGATAATGCCTCTGGTCCTGCGGTTCTCCGCAGCGCCCGTCGCGGTCGTGACCTGGTATAAAAACTCCGTCCAGATACCGCTGCCCTTGTGCGGATAAATACCACAGTCCATCGTTTGGAAGCGGTCAATGCTTGGAGTGATCTGCCTGACCTGCGAAGTATCCAGCAGCGAAACCCGATATACCGATTTCCGGTCATAGCTTAGGGCATAGAGGTATCCGTTCGAGACGCACAGCGCAAGTGTGTGGGTATTCTTGGTCTGGTTGGACGGATACAGATATACTTCCGGGAGCGTCAGCACCTGCCTGAAATCCGTATCCTCCTCCAGCGTGAAATGATCCGCCGATGCCTTGAGCCTTCTTAAGTACACGGTCGCATTTCCTGATTGATTTCCCTGCGTCGCACACAGGTAGATGTATCCGTCGTAGTCCGGCGTTACATCCCAATAGCTCCGGTCGGTGATGATCTCGGAGGACAGGTCAAAAATGAGCGCCGTCTCCTCGTCACCCATGTACGGAGAATTCACCCGCAGCAGATGCCGGGAGAGTTTCCGTTTAAAGAAGTAGACCGTGTTTGCCGCCTGATAGTTGTAGCTGAAGTAAGCCGTATCATTCTGCGGGTCCATCGCGCAGAAATGGCGGTAGGCTGTCGAGATGCGGTTCCAGGCATTTGCCCGATACATGTGGAATGGCAGATCGCCTGCCCTCGCATGGGTAAGAGCAAGAGCTGCGATCACACCATTGCCCTGACTCGGCAGGAAATTCCACACCGTGGTGTACGTCCCATTTGAATATCCGGATACTGTGTTGTCGATGGTACCCTGCAGGTTGCTGGCCGGATTACCGGTGCCCCTGCCTGCGCAGCCTGTCAGATGGACCCCCATCGGGAAGTGGATATTATCCGCATTCTCAGTAAGCGGACCATCAAACAGGTACAGGCCGCCGAGCCCTTTTGTGCCCAGCGGCATGAGACTATATTCACTGGAGTAAAGGCCAAGGTTATCGTTCGCATCGATCCCGGCCCGGTACGCCAGCGCATTGGTGAGCATGTTGTCACGCTCGATCTGTTTATGCCTTCCGGTCTTATGATCGAAAAGCTCTATCTTCACATGACCTTTCATCATTCGATTTCTCCTCCTGCATTTTCAGTGATGCTGCCAAACATCGCCTTCAGTTCAAGATTCACAGATTCTGTGATCTCACAGGCTTCTGATGTTCCGAGAGAAATTGTCGTCTCTGCATCGATCCTACCGATCATCGCGGCAAGCTCTCCATGTACAAAGTCCTCAACCGTGATCTCGTTCCCGAAGCCCTCCTCGATCTGGCGCACCCGGTTTTCCAGAGAAGCAAGCTGCCTCGCCATAATCGTCAGATCGGATTCCTCTGAAACCTGACAGCTTAAGCTGATCTTTACCTCGTGGACGCCTTCATCACCGCGCTGGATCTCAAATGGCGTCGAAACCGTCAGCGTCGTATTCCCGGACAGCCGCCAGTCCCGGCAGCTGTAAATGAGCCGGTCATCCAGATAGACATTTGCCGTCACAAGGCTGGGCTCATTCAGGGTATATGTTCCAGTCCAGATGATCTCGCCTCTGGATTTATCCGTCTGGATTTCAAACTGCGTGGCCGTGACGACAGTCTCTGTTTCCTCGATCGCCATATCCGAAGGGCTATAAGCGTCCGACATCCAGAAGGTTGAGGTTCCCTCAATACCCTCGCTCTGGGCCAGTAGCCCTTCGATATCCTTTGTGTACCGGCTCTTGGCCTGATTGAGTCTTGGGTTTTCACCGACACACTTGATACTGTTTTTCCCATTGATGCGGTACACGATCTCCGTGATGCAGGCGATCTCACCACGCGCCTGTCCACCGGACAGGCTGAGGACATCCATCGGATCGATTGCCGGGTCTCCCGGAATCTCCGCCTCAAATGGCGTATAGGTTGTGGTAGACAGATGATTGATAATTGCCTGCACGGTCTCGCTGCGCTCCGTAGTGGACGAGATCTGCAGGAATGGATTTGTGCCGATGTTATAAATCAGGCCGTCGTCCGGCTCCACCTTGTAATACTCGGTGAGACCCCCTGCCCGGTAGGTCGCATAGAGCCCCGTGTATTTGGTGATGTAATCTGCAATCTTGGAGGAGTACCGCCACGATGCCGGAATATCCATCACCGGTGTATTTGAAAACGGGATGACCACAAGTCTGCCCTGACGGTCGATCTGGCACACGGCGCAGAGAACCGTCGATACCTGCGCGATCAGATCCCGATAGGTTTTAACATCATCCGTATTGGTATATGGCAGCCGCTTGGACCCATTTGTCATGGCTGCCACAGCTTCTTCGCTGACACCCAAGGTCACTCCGCAGGCGTTGCAGGCAAACAGCAGCCATTCATACGGCGTTCTGGTATTTCCGCTGTT
>JAGCAV010000517.1 GCA_017652545.1 Lachnospiraceae bacterium | reverse complement strand
TCTTTCTCCCGGTTTAGCTCATCTCTTTCTCCCATCTGCTCCATTTCACCCGATCGTTTCCAGGAAGGCCGCGAGTCTGGTGCCGATCTGACCGGTATCCGATTTGGAAAAGTCGGTATCGATCTTCAGGTAACCGACATTCATCTCCTCAGCCGCTTCCCTGACAAGGAAGGATTCGATCGCGTATGTATGGCAGGCGGTCAGCACCAGTTCCATCACGCCATCAATACGGTATTCCCGGATCATCGTCCGGATATTGTCGATCCGGCCCGTGTTGGGGCTCATGACCGAGCAGTTGATGTTCAGGTATTTTTTCGCCAGCGCTTCCACAGGCGGCAGGTCCTCATCCACCAGGTCCACCTTGTCCCTGATCCCGTTGCAGCAGTCAAACGCGACCACCTGGGCGCCGAGCTCCTCGATCGCTTTGATCGTCTTGTCGCGCATGCCGCTGTTCGGGCAGCCGGTGACAAGGATCCTGGGCCGGCGCGCTTCTTTTCTTCCGTCCGCCTCGCCCTTTCTGCTCTCCTCCTCCCATGCTTTCAGGATCTCATCCGTCCTTGCGTCGATGACGCGACAGCGCTCTTCAATGTCAGGCGTAAAGCCGATGGCATCGAGCCTTGTCCCCAGCTCATACCCCGAGATCGGCGCCGGATACAGCTTTCCCAGTTCCAGGAAGCGGCGCAGCGCCAGGCGTTCTTTGTTCTTCAGCCGGATGGCTTCCCTCACCCGCTCCTCACTGATCGTGATCCCGAAAAAGTCTTCCAGTTTTTTCCAGAAACGGCTGATCTCATCCTCCCAGGCTTTCAGGGAGACCTCATTCCGATATGTGGGCAGCTGCATCACATAGGTTTCCTTCAGCCGGTTCATCAGCTCGAACATCTTTTTCTTCCCGTCACAGGTCGTCTCTCCCACGATCAGGTCGGAGAAGTAAAAGTACGGGCAGGTGTCTGTCAGGGCAAAGCCGTAGCTGGCCTTGATCAGCGGGCACAGGTTGCGGGGCAGGTCGGCCTCCGCGGCCGGGATCGGCTCCTCGCTGGAGGCGCACAGTGACACCGCCGCCGCGTCCGCCGCTTCGATCAGCTCCGTCGGAACGAAGGAGCAGTAAATCCCGACAACGCGTTTCCCCTGCTCTTTCAGCTCCTTCATCTTCATGAATCCGGCTTTTCTGGCATCCGTATAGGTTTCAAAATTCTCAGGAAGCGCAAGCATGTTCTCATTCCTCTCATCCGGTAAAACTGATATAAGCCTGCCGGAACCATTCCCGGCCTCTTGTGTCTCACAGGACAGTATACCGTTTTGCAGGGTGGGGTGCAATATCCGGGAGCCGGAAGGCAGGAAATGTCGGGATATCGCTGTCGTTTCGATTGTTATTTCAGACCATACATCAGGTTGTCATTGAATACCATCTAACGTATAATTGTGTACGGGAGAGAGACATCCTTTCTGGTTGCATACAGGAGCCAAATTAAGAAAGGAGTGTCAAATGAGTGGCATCATCAGAGCTTACAAAGATACCATTTTCTCTTCTCTGTACTACACAGACAGAGATGCAAAAAAGAACCTCGCGGAACTCTATAACGGAATCTATCCGGATGAATGTGTCGACGTAAAAGATATTGAACTCGTTCGTCTGGAGCAGACGATCTTTGGCGGGATGTACAATGATGCGGCATTTACCGCAAGGGGCCGCAGAATATTGTTAACAGAACACCAGTCTACCGTAAACATGAACATGCCGCTTCGGTTTCTTCTGTACGTTGCAAGAGAATATGAGCGGCTGATTCCGGCAGAATCCAGATACAAAAAGAATCTGATCCAGATTCCGACACCAGAATTCATTTCATTTTACAATGGCATGGATCCTCTTCCGATGGAGCAGACCTTGCGATTGTCTGATGCCTTCTGTCTGGA
>JAGCAV010000516.1 GCA_017652545.1 Lachnospiraceae bacterium | reverse complement strand
GCTTCACGGCGTGGTCACAAAGACAGACGGCAGGGTGATCCCGGTCTCGATCGGTGAAAAGGATACGGATCCGGTCCTCTGCGTCACGGATCTTCTGATCCATCTGTCTGCTGAGCAGCTGGAGAAGAAGGCGCGGGTCGTAATCGAAGGCGAGAAGCTGGATGTGCTGATCGGAAGCATGCCTCTTTCACCCGAAAAAGGGGAGGAAGCGGATCAGGAAGGCAGCGGTGAACCGGCGAAGGATGCTGTGAGAAAGAATATGCTGCGCATCCTGAAGGAATACTGTGACCTGGAGGAGGAAGATTTTCTCTCGGCTGAGCTTGAGATCGTACCGGCGGGCAAAGCCAGGGACTGCGGCCTTGACAGGAGCATGATCGCTTCCTACGGGCAGGATGACAGAATCTGCGCGTTCTCATGTTTTGAAGCATTCCTTGAAGCGGAGGAACCTGACTATACAGCCTGCTGCCTCCTGGTGGACAAGGAGGAGATCGGCAGTGTCGGCGCTACCGGCGCCCACTCCCGTTTCTTTGAGAACGCAGTCGCGGAGCTGATGAACTGCGCGGGAGACTACAGCGAGATGAAGCTGCGCCGCTGTCTGGCTTCGTGCCGCATGATCTCTTCGGATGTAAGCGCCGGCTTTGACCCCCTGTATGCGGATGCGTTTGAACGCAGAAACACGGCATACCTGGGGAAAGGTGTGGCTTTCAACAAGTTTACCGGAGCCAGGGGCAAGTCCGGATGCAATGACGCGAACGCCGAATACCTGGGCTGGATGCGCAGGGTGATGGATGAGGCAGGTGTGGCCTGGCAGACGGCAGAGATCGGAAAAGTCGACCTCGGCGGGGGCGGAACCATTTCCTATATATCCGCGCTCTACGGTATGGAAGTCGTGGACAGCGGAGTCGCTGTTCTGAACATGCACGCGCCGATGGAGATTGCCAGCAAGGCGGATGTCTATGAGGCGAAGAAAGGATACCTGGCGTTCCTGACGGCCCGCTGAAACGCATAAACCGGCACAGCACCGGGTTTTGACAAGGAGATTTATACAGATTATGACGAAGATCTGCTGCCTCAATCCCATCTCAGAGACGGGACTGAAAAGACTGACCGGAAACTATGAAATAACAAAGGATCCCGGCGAAGCCCAGGGCGTCCTGGTGCGGAGCGCATCCATGCATGAAATGGAACTGCCGGACGGACTGGAAGCGATCGCCAGGGCAGGCGCGGGCGTAAACAACATTCCGCTCGACAAATGTACGGAAAAAGGAATCGTGGTCTTCAATACCCCGGGTGCCAACGCGAACGGTGTGAAGGAACTGGTACTGGCGGGTATGCTGCTCGCTGCCAGGGATATTGACGGCGGCATCACATGGGTCCGGGAACATCAGGACGACGAGAACATTTCCATGACCATGGAAAAGAGCAAAAAACAGTTTGCCGGATCGGAGATCAGAGGCAAGACGCTCGGCGTCATCGGACTTGGCGCGATCGGAATTGAAGTTGCCAATGCGGCTTATGCGCTTGGAATGGACGTGATCGGATATGATCCGTACCTGTCGGTGGGCAGCGCGCTTCGCCTGTCCCGCGCCGTAAAGGTGGTGGAGAAGGTGGAAGCGCTCTACGAACAGAGCGATTACATCACGATCCATGTACCGCTGCTGGATTCCACGAGGGAAGCGCTGAACGCGGACGCCATCGCGAAGATGAAGGACGGTGTGGTCGTGCTCAATTATGCCAGAGACCTGCTGGTCAACGATGCTGACATGGCCAGGGCGCTGGAGAGCGGAAAAGTCCGCCGGTACATGACCGACTTTCCGAACAGCCAGACAGCCAGGATGACGGGTGTGATCGCAACGCCGCATCTGGGTGCTTCCACGGAGGAGTCGGAGGAGAACTGCGCCGTGATGGCAGTCGATGAACTGAAGGATTATCTGGAGACCGGCCAGATCCGCAATTCCGTCAACTACCCGACATGCACGCTGATGCCGGAGGACTGCGCCTGCCGGATCTGCATCACGAATGTAAACCGTCCGAACATGATCATCAGCTTTACTTCGCTGATCAGTAACGCGGGCATCAATATCCCCAATATGACGAACAAGAGCCGCGGGGAGGTCGCGTATACGATCATTGACTGTGATACGGTTCCCGATGAGAGCGTGATTGACAGGCTCCGTACCATCAACGGGGTCAGCCGGGTGAGAGTGATTTACTACTGATCGGAGAATCCGGGCACTCCGGTGCCCGGATCCCGGGATATGCCACAGGACAGGATTTTTCAGATGGGTGAGATCATCACGGGGGAGCCGGCCGTCTCCGGCGGAAAAGAAGAAAAGGCGCTCACACGTCTTCAGGATATCGAGCGCAGCATCATCAAGAAATACCGTAAGCAGCTCTGGTGCCGTTTTACCAGGGCTGTTCGTGATTATCAGCTGATCAGCGATGGAGACCGGATCGCCGTGTGCATTTCCGGAGGGAAGGACTCCATGCTGCTGGCAAAGCTGATGCAGGAGATCCAGAAACACGGAAAAGCGAGGTTCGAGACCGTTTTTCTGTGCATGGACCCGGGGTACAACAGGGAGAACCGGGAACTGATCCTGCAGAATGCCGGGACACTCGGGATCCCGCTTACGCTTTTTGAGTCGGATATCTTTGCTTCGGTAGAACACATCGAGAACAATCCCTGCTATCTGTGCGCGCGGATGCGAAGGGGCTACCTTTACAACAACGCGAAACAGCTGGGATGCAACAAGATCGCCCTGGGGCATCATTATGACGATGTGATTGAGACCATCCTGATGGGGATCCTGTATGCGGGCAAGACGGAGACCATGATGCCGAAGCTCCACTCACAGAATTTCCAAGGAATGGAGCTGATCCGGCCCATGTACCTGATCCGGGAGGAGGATGTAAAAGTCTGGGCAGCCAGCCATGACCTTCACTTTCTGCAATGCGCCTGCCGCATGACAAGGAACTGCTCCACACAGGAAGGGAGCAGCGGATCAAAGCGTGCCTTCGTCAAACAGCTGATCAGGGAACTGTCGCAGGACGAGGCATATGTGGAGCAGAATATCTTCAACTGCGTGCGGGACATCAACCTGCGCACAGTGATCGGCTATCACAAAGACGGGGAATATTACAATTTCCTGGATGACTATGAATCATACAAATAAAAAACAGCGCCATCGCGGCGCTGTTTTTTTATTCTGCAGATTTCATGTACATCCGGTCCGTGCCTTACTTGTAGTAGGTTGTACCGCCGTAGACCGTATGGATCCTGACTCTGGAATAATTGTAGCCGTCATCAAAGATGTACAGGTAGTTGCCCTGCACGTACGGTCCGTAGGGCTCCAGGAAGTTGCTGTTCAGGTAGATGGACCAGACAAGATTCAGGCTCTTGTTGTTTGCATAGGAAACCTTGTATACATAATGCGTGTTGCCATAAAGGCCGCCGACCGTATACAGGTAGCCGTTGCTGTCAACGCAGGCGACCGGACTTGAGCCGACATTCAGGTTCATGGTATGCAGCGGCTGTCCGTTCTGCGCATTCAGAACAGAGACTGTCTTGCTGGTTACGACATAGATGTAGTTCGCGTATTTGACAGCGGTGGACATGAAGCCCTGGCCGGCAGGACCGCTGGCAGCGAGCGTTTTCCATACCTGGTTCCCGGCGGCATCCAGACCGATGACGTAATCATATTCGTAATCGCCCGAGTAGGTATCCTGGATCTTTACGCTGGTCACGGTATTTCCGGTGTTGCCGGTGACGATCACATCGCAGGTCTCCTTCAGGTCGCCGTATTTCGCGGTGATGGTGGCTTTGCCGGCGCCTACGGCGGTCACGGAACAGGTATTGCCGCTGGGTGAGATCTTGACGACCTTGGTATTGCTGCTCGACCAGGAGTAGGAGGCTTTCGGCGCGGAGCCGTTCACAGTGGCTTCCAGGGCATCAAACTCGCCCGGCAGCAGGTAAAGAGAAGTCTGGTCCAGGCTGAGCGTGGCAGGTGCGCCGACCGTCACCTGACAGTTGGCTGTTACGCCGTTGGCGGTTGCCGAAACGACGCAGGTCCCGGTCTTCTTGGCAATAACGGTGCCGTTGGTGGAAACGATGGCGACCTTTTTATTGGAAGATTTCCATGTGACCACATCGCTCCATCCGACCAGCTTTTTGACTTTCAGATGTTTGGTCGTGCCCGGATCCAGTTTGATCTGTTTTCTGCTCAGGGTGAGGAGCGGGTTCTTGACCCTGACGGAACAGGTGAGCTTTGTGCTGCCGCGCTTGGCCGTAACGGTCGTTCTGCCCGCCTTCAGGGCTGTGACTTTTCCGTATTTTCCGACTTTGGCAATCTGAGGCCTTGAGACGCTCCACTTGAAGTGTTCGTCAGTATTAAGTACCTGGAGTTTTTTCTTCTGGCCCTTGTAGAGGGTCAGCTTTGTATAGTTAAGGGCTGGATCAGCTGCCTCTGTGGATGGCTCGGCCGCAGGTGCGATCATGGAGAACGCACCGAAAAGCATAAGGGTGCAAAGGATGATAAGTGCGGTTCTGATGTGCTTCATAAACACTCCTTTCTGCAGAAAACCTAATTCTGCATTGTCAGTATGCCATACCTTTTCCTGAAATTCAATATCGGATTATGAAAGATAACAGGGCCGAAAGCACAGCTTGTCAAGGAACCGGCCGACTGGTATGATATGGATGGCGGATGACCGGCCAAAAGAGCGGGAGCCCGCATAGACAATGGGCAGGTTTACCTGGGAGGTAACGGAATGTCAGGAAAATATTTGATGGCGATTGACGCCGGGACAGGAAGTGTCAGGGCAGTCGTGTTCGACACGGAAGGAAACCAGCAGGGATGCGTCCAGAAGGAATGGGAACACAGGGAAGACCCGAGGTATCCGGGCAGCATGGACTTTGACTGGGTCCATAACTGGGAACTCGCCTGTTCCTGCATCAGGGAAGTGCTCGGGCAGACACAGATCAGCCCCGCGGATATTGCAGCTGTGTCCACGACCTGCATGCGGGAGGGGATCGTCCTGTATGACCGGGAGGGACAGGAGATCTGGGCCTGTGCCAATGTTGATGCCAGAAGCACGGATGAAGTGGGAAAGCTGATCGCGATGGATCCGGATCTGGAGAAAGAGATCTACTTAAAGAGCGGTGAAACGTACGCACTGGGCGCGCTTCCCAGGATCCTCTGGGTGAAGGACAAAATGCCCGAAGTGTATGAAAAAATCGGTGCGGTCGGCATGTTCAACGACTGGCTGATCAAAAAGCTGACGGGTGTGCTGGCAGTGGAACCGAGCAACGGATCCACCACGGGCATGTTTGACTTAAAGAGCAGGGACTGGGATCCGCAGATCATGCGAAAAGTCGGTCTGCGGGATGACATCTTTCCGCCTTCCGTGGAATGCGGCACCGTGATCGCGAGTGTGAACGAAAAAGGTGCTGCGGACAGCGGACTTGCCGTGGGAACACCTGTTGTGGTCGGCGGCGGCGACTGTCAGCTCGGAACGATCGGTGTAGGAGCTACCGGATCCGGTCAGGCGGCCGTTTTCGGCGGCAGTTTCTGGCAGTATGAGCTGAATACGGACAGCGGGAAGACAGATCCGAAGTGCCGCGTCAGGGTGAACGCGCAGGCTGTACCGGGGGTATGGCAGTATGAAGCGCTGGCCTTCAAACCGGGCCTGGTCATGCGCTGGTTCAGAGACGGCTTCTGCCAGCGTGAGAAGGAGATCGCCGAAAAGACCGGTGAGGATGTCTATGACCTGATGAACAGGGAAGCGGAGAAGATCCCTGCCGGCTGTTACGGGATGATGTGCACGTTCAGTGATGTGATGAATTTTATCCGCTGGAAACATGCGGCCCCCACATTTACGAACTTTGATCTGGATCCGGAAAAGTATAACCGGTATACATTCTACAGGAGCATCCTGGAGAATACAGCGCTTCTGGTCAAAGGCCATATGGACCTTGTGGAGGAAGCGACCGGCATACGGCCCGGGGAAGTGATCTTTGCGGGCGGCGCATCCAAGAGCGCGCTGTGGTCAAAGATCCTGGCGGATGTGCTGGGCATGCCGGTAAAGGTGCCGGTCGTGAAGGAGGCCACGGCCCTCGGCGCGGCGATCCTTGCCGGATACGGGGTCGGCATCTACGAAAGCATCGAAGAAGGTGCGCGCAGATGTGTGCGATGGGACAGGACATTTGAGCCGGACATGGATAACCATAAGATATATGAAGAGATGTATCCGGTCTGGAGAAAAGTGTATGCCGCGCAGCTTGACCTGGTCGACCGGGGCGTGACAAAGCCCATGTGGATCGCGCCGGGTTTGTAAAGAAACAGTTTGGAGAGTTGAGAGTGGAGTTTTCCACACTTTTAGAAAGAGTGGTGAAGAATATGTATGTCATGCATGAGGATGATAAGGAGTACAGGTTCGGCAACAGCGGACCGAAGTACCTGATGAAAGGGCCGAGGATGAATTTCGCGCTGGTCCAGTTCAATCCCGGGGAGGATTTTCCGGCCCATTACCACAATGTCATGGAAGAGAATTTTTATATTCTGGAAGGAGAGATCGACATTGTGGTCGACGGCAGGGTCAACCACCTTACGAAGGGGCAGTTCATTCATATTGAACCGGGTGAGGTGCACTACTGCATCAATAATTCGGACCGGATGATCAAAATGGTCTCGACGCTGGCACCGTTCCAGGAGGTGGATAAGGTGACGGTGGAGGACTATAAATATGAACCGTGAGAAGGAAATGAGCGAATATATTTCGAAAATGCAGTCCTTCTGAATAGATGGGGAAAAATTACCAGAAGAAACCTGATATTTATAAAGTATTTGTGAAAAATGCATAAGCTTGCTTGACACCTGCTGGACAGTAAGATATGATGATAGTGTGTTAGCTGTGTTATGAAACATCTGAAACCGAGGATCAGCGATGACCGGAGGTTCCGGGATATGACACAGCATGCGTGGAAAACGCAAGAGATCAGCACATTATCCCCCATGACATGCTGTTTCAGCATCATGGGGGCTCTTTTCGGGGAAAGAAAAACAAAGTGTAATAAATTGTCATTGTAATAAATCAGGAGAGGAAACGTTATGGCTGATACAGATGGACTGAAAGTCGCAAAAGATTATCATGTTGACATACCCTTCGCCAATCAGGAAGGCTTTTTTGTCAAAGGCGCGAACAGCCTGGACTGGGGCATGAAGAAACATCTTTCGAATATTTTTGACCGGAAGAGCGGGAATACGGTGATGTTTGCCTTTGACCATGGCTACTTTATGGGCTCCACTGCCGGCCTGGAGCGGCTGGATCTGCTGCTTCCGAAGCTGGCGCCCTATGTGGATGTGTTCATGGGAACCAGAGGCGCGATCCGGGCCTGCGTGCCGCCGGAGATCACGAAGGGAATCGCTCTCAGGGTGACATCGGGTTCCTCCATGCTCAATGATGATCTCTCCCATGAGATCGTCGCGGTCGATATTGAGGATTCGATCCGTATGAATGCGGATGCCATGGCTGTACAGACGTTCATCGGCGCAGACGGACAGCTGGAAAGCATTGATAATCTTTCCAGAGTGATCAATGCAGGCATGCGCTACAGCATTCCCACGCTTGGCGTTGTGGCAGTGGGCAAGCAGATGGAGAGGACAGACCGCTTCTTCAAGCTGGCGACCCGCATTGTGGCGGAAATGGGCGTCCAGCTGGTCAAGACCTACAACTGTGAGAACTTCGAGGAGATCGTGGCGGCATGCCCGGTTCCGATCGTGGTGGCCGGCGGCAAGAAGCTCTCCGAACCGGACGCGCTGAACCTGGCCTATACGGTCATGTCGAAGGGCGCCAGGGGTGTTGACATGGGCAGGAACATATTCCAGAGCGTACATCCCATCGAGATGGCGCAGGCCATCGGCAAGGTCGTGCATGAGGGATATACGGATAAGGAAGCATATGAGTTCTTCCTTGATACGGTCAGCGACAACGAAAAGAAGTAAGGTCATAAACGTAAGGTTATATAAAGGAATAACCGAAATAATCTGCTATCCGGCATTTGACAGATGGCACAATATCGTTTAAAATATAACAAGCAGTAAATAGAAGTCATATAAAAGGCGGTTCTGTTTGCTG
>JAGCAV010000515.1 GCA_017652545.1 Lachnospiraceae bacterium | reverse complement strand
TGGTGACAGGGTCAACCTGATCATCGCCTTCGATGAGACAAATCCCTACGGATACATCGCCGGCGCGAGATATGACTATGTGAACGGAGAGACAGAGACACTGGCAAAAGCCATGACAGCGCTTCAGACCGGTGACCGGCTGGATTTCCTGTGCGACTACTATACATACGACGGGAAATATGATTCCACCTGGATCATCGGGCAGCCGGTGTATGTGGAGGATGTGATGGTGGTCAGCAATACGGATGTCGGTGAAGGCGGCGCACTGGTCACTTACAAGTTTACGGATCTGTACGGACAGGTCTACTGGATGGAGCCGATACGCCAGTAAAAAGAATCTGCCTGCGGCAGGATCATGGCGCGTTAGCGCCCTGCATATTTTATCAATCATAACAGGGAGAATGTTCCTTTTACATGTCAGTGGCATATTTGTTTAACGTTTTTATTGCAGCATCGTTTGCCGGCTGGATTTATGAGTGTATCTACTGTACGATCAAGACAACGGTCTGGCAGAACCGTGGATTTCTGTTCGGACCGATCTGTCCGATTTACGGCTTCGGCTTTGTCGGCGCGAAGATGATCTTTCAGTACCTGATCCCGTGGCTCAGGGCAGGGGGTACTGAGGCGCAAACAGTTGAGTTCGTCCTGGAAAGGCCGCAGAACCTGAGGGAGATCCTGATCATCTTTCTGATTACCGCAGCAGGCAGCGCTGTTCTGGAATACAGCACGAGCTGGCTTCTCGAAAAGCTGTTTCATGCAAGGTGGTGGGATTACAGTCAGAACCCGTTCAATCTGAACGGACGGATCTGTCTGCCCGCGACACTCGGCTTCGGAGCCGCAGGGGTACTGGTGATCGGCTGGATCCTTCCGATGATCGGCATGAGTGACCGGATGCACTTTCCGCTTCCCATCGAGGAGCTTGTCTCCCTGGCGCTGATGTTCATTCTTTCTGCCGATGTCATTCTCAGTTCGGCTGCCGCGGCCAGGCTTATGGAAAGGCTGGAAAGCATGGAATCGCTCTTTGACGAAAAGATCGAGTCTACCTATGAGCCGATCGGAAAAGCGCAGCGTGCGGCTGCGGTCAGGATCGTGAACGTAAAGGATGAGGCGGCGGACGTGTTCAGAAGCATGAAGGAGAATTCCCTGGAATGGATGACGATCCTGAAAAACGGGACAAAAGGAACGGCCGGGAAGATGGCCGGTTTCGGAAGAAACGTGATCGTTCGTGTCCTGGTGCCGGTCCAGCGCAATACCCTGATGAATATTGTTAAATATACATCGGCAGTCCATCAGGGAACGGCGCGCAGGATCAGGGAATTTCTGAAAAATCGCGATTCTTAGACACAAACAGTCAGAACATCTTTCAAGGCGATGCTGCAATCTCTGTCTTTGGGGAGAACAGCATCGCCGTTTGAGATAGCGTGTCACGGGTTACAAACCTGTATGTAGTCATCTGCAGGAGAGCGGAAGATATGGAGCAGAAACAGAAAACCATCCGGATCAAGTACCATACAGACCGGATTGAGCGTCTGACATATATCGGAGGGAAGAGCGACTGGATCGATCTGCGGTCGGCCGAGGAAGTGGTCATGAAAAAGGGCGATTTCCGGCTGATCGACCTGGGTGTTTCGGTTCAGCTGCCTGTCGGATATGAGATGCTCATCGCAGCCAGAAGCTCTACCTTCAAAAACTATGGCCTGATCCAGACCAACGCAGTCGGGGTCGTCGATGAATCCTACTGTGCCGATGAGGACCACCTGATGTGGCCCTGCTATGCGACCAGGGATACCTGTGTCAGGATCAACGACCGGATCTGTCAGTTCAGGATCATTGAGCATCAGCCGGCCATCTTGTTTGAGGAGGTTGAAACGCTCGGGAACAGGGCCAGAGGGGGATTTGGGTCAACCGGGGTTCAATAAAATGAATAAGAGAAACTATCAGAAGGACCTGGATGAGATCCTGGCAAAGCAGGAAAAGGCAGGACATACGCCAAAGCTTCTCCTTCACAGCTGCTGTGCACCGTGCAGCAGCTATGTGCTGGAATACCTGTCCGGGTATTTTGAGATCACGGATTTCTTCTATAATCCGAACATTACGGACCGGGATGAATATCATCACCGCTCTGAAGAACTGCGCCGGCTGATCGGCTGCATGCCGCTGAAAAACAGTGTCATCTTTGCCGAGGGACCCTATGATCCGGACATTTTCTTTCAGGCCGTAAAAGGGCTTGAGAAAGAAAAAGAGGGCGGTGAAAGGTGTTTTGCGTGCTATGAACTTCGTATGCGCAGGGCGGCGGAACTTGCGGCTGAAAGCGGCTGCGATTATTTCACGACGACGCTTTCCATCAGTCCGCTGAAAAATGCGGAAAAGATCAATGAGATCGGGGAACGCCTGGCCGGGGAATACGGCGTGAGGCATCTGCCGAGTGATTTTAAGAAAAAGGGCGGATATCAGCGGTCCGTTGAATTGTCGCGCGAATACGATCTGTACAGGCAGAATTACTGCGGATGTGTGTTCTCACGGAGGAATACGACGGCCTCCGGGAACGGATCCGCTGTTGATGAGGAACCGTTTGAATGACCGGCAGCAGCTGTCGGAGGGAGGTATTACATGGCTCAGCTTTGGGGCGGAAGATTTACAAAGGAAACAGACCGGCTGGTGTATGATTTCAACGCGTCCATCGGATTTGACAAACGCATGTACCGGCAGGACATTCAGGGAAGCATTGCCCACGTGACCATGCTTGCCAGGCAGGGTGTACTCACCGGAGAAGAGCGGGATACGATCATTGCCGGGCTGAGACAGATCCTGGCGGATGTGGAGAGCGGGGAGCTGAAGATCACATCGGAATATGAGGATATCCACAGCTTTGTGGAAGCCAACCTGATCAGGCTGACAGGCGATGTCGGTAAAAAGCTCCACACAGGCCGGAGCCGCAACGATCAGGTTGCGCTCGACATGAAGCTTTACGTGCGGGATGAGATCGATGAACTGGACAGCCTGCTGATGTCGCTTCAGGCCACGCTTCTGGACCTGATGGAAAAGCATACGGAAACATATATGCCCGGCTTTACGCATCTGCAGAAGGCACAGCCGCTGACACTCGCCCATCACCTCGGCGCCTATTTCGAGATGCTGCGCAGAGACAGGGAACGGCTGGCTGATACACGCAGGAGACTGAACCTGTGCCCGCTCGGAGCCGGCGCGCTTGCCGGGACCACCTATCCGCTTGACAGGGAATATACGGCTTCGCTGCTTGGATTTGACGGGGCGACCCGCAACAGCATGGATTCGGTGTCGGACCGGGATTATCTGATCGAGACGCTGAGCGACCTTTCCATGATCATGCTGCACCTGTCACGGTTCAGTGAGGAGATCATCATCTGGAACAGCAATGAATACGGCTTTGTGGAGATCGACGATACCTATTCGACGGGAAGCAGTATCATGCCGCAGAAAAAGAATCCGGACATAGCCGAACTGGTCCGCGGAAAAACAGGCCGTGTGTACGGCGCGCTGATGCAGCTTCTGACGACCATGAAGGGCCTTCCGCTCGCGTATAACAAGGATATGCAGGAAGACAAGGAATTATCCTTTGATGCCATCGACACCGTAAAGGGCTGCGTGGTCCTCTTTACCGGAATGCTCGCGACCATGTCATTCAGGACGCAGGTGATGGGAGCGTCCGCAAGAAAAGGCTTTACCAATGCAACCGACGCAGCCGATTATCTGGTCAATCACGGAGTGCCTTTCCGGGATGCGCACGGGATCGTCGGACGCCTGGTCCTGAAATGCATTGATGAGAATAAGGCGATGGACGACCTGACGCTTGATGAATACAGGGCGGAGTGTGACGCCTTTGAGGAAGACATTTATGATGCGATCTCGCTTGGGACCTGTGTGAACAGGCGTCTGACAAAGGGAGGACCGGCACCGGATGCCGTCAGGGACTACATCAGGTCCTGCCGGGAATATATTGAAAAACAGAGCTGAGAGTTAAGTTTTGAGAGTGTGGTTTGGAGTTTGGACTTGCTAAAATACCAGATATGGTGTAAAAGTGTAGGATAGCAACCATATACAGTAAACATGAAACCATGTACCGGATGTAAGAAACAGACTGAACACAGGACATGACAATGTGAGGTAATGCAAATGGAAAAGAAACTGAGAGTCGGTATCCTTGGCGCAACGGGTATGGTCGGACAGCGTTTTATCACGATCCTGTCAAAGCATCCCTGGTTTGAGATCGCGGCGCTGGCCGCCAGCCCCAGGAGTGCCGGTAAAACATATGAAGAGGCAGTCGGCGGACGCTGGAAGCTTGAAGAGCCGATGCCGGAAGCGGTGAAAGCCATGAAAGTGCTCGACGTAACGGATCTTGAAACGGTTGCGTCAAAGGTGGACTTTGTCTTTTCAGCGGTGGATATGTCGAAAGACGAGATCCGCGCGATCGAGGAGGCCTATGCGAAGACGGAGACGCCGGTGGTGTCCAACAACAGTGCGCATCGCTGGACAAAGGATGTCCCGATGGTCGTTCCCGAGATCAACCCGGAACACTTCGCGGTCATTGAAGACCAGAAAAAGCGTCTTGGTACGAAGCGCGGCTTTATTGCCGTGAAGCCCAACTGCTCGATCCAGGCCTATACGCCCTGCCTGGCTGCCTGGAAGGCGTATGAGCCCTGTGAAGTCGTGGCTACGACCTATCAGGCAATTTCCGGTGCGGGAAAGACCTTCCGGGACTGGCCTGAGATGGAAGGGAACGTGATCCCCTACATCGGCGGTGAGGAAGAAAAGAGCGAGATGGAGCCGCTGAGGATCCTGGGACATGTGGAAAACGGAGAGATCGTCCCGGCAACCGAGCCGGTCATTACCTGTCAGTGTGTACGTGTTCCCGTACTCAACGGACATACAGCCGCTGTGTTTGTCAGATTCAGAAAGAAGCCGGAGAGCAGGGAAGCGCTGATCGAAGCGCTTGAGAACTTCAGAGGCCTTCCCCAGGAGAAGAATCTTCCCAGCGCGCCGAAGCAGTTCATTCAGTACCTGACAGAGGACAACCGTCCCCAGGTGGCACTGGATGTTGACTATGAAGGCGGTATGGGCGTTTCCATCGGCAGACTTCGTGAAGACAAGGTATACGACTACAAGTTTATCGGCCTGGCGCACAACACGCTTCGCGGTGCTGCCGGCGGTGCGGTCCTGTGTGCGGAAGCGCTTGTGAGCCTGGGTTATATCGGGGCAAAGCAGTGACCCTTACCGGTACATGTATTTCGGGAGAGAGATAAAAATCATATTATGGGGAAATCCCTTTTTATAGCCGAGAAACCCAGCGTGGCAATGGAATTTGCCAGGGCATTAAAAGAAAATATGACCAGGCATGACGGCTACCAGGAATCCGAGCATATCGTGATCACCTGGTGTGTCGGACACCTGGTAACCATGAGCTATCCGGAGGCCTACGATGAGAAACTCAAACGCTGGTCTCTGGATACGCTGCCGTTTATACCCGATGAATTCAAATATGAAGTCATTCCGGCTGTCAGGAAACAGTTCGGGATCGTCCGTGATCTTCTGAACAGGAGCGATGTCACCAGGATCTATGTGTGTACCGACTCGGGAAGAGAGGGAGAGTACATCTACAGGCTGGTGGCCTCGATGGCCGGCGTCCACGGAAAAGATCAGCGGCGTGTCTGGATCGATTCCCAGACGGAGGAGGAGATCCTGCGCGGGATCAGGGAGGCCAAGGCCCTTTCCGAATATGACAGGCTTTCCGATTCCGCGTATCTGCGAGCCAAGGAAGATTATCTGATGGGGATTAATTTCTCCAGGCTGCTGACGCTGAAATACGGCGGTTCCATCGCCGGCTTCCTGAATGAAAAACGAAGCGTCATCTCCGTGGGCAGGGTCATGACCTGCGTACTCGGCATGGTCGTCAGGAGAGAACGGGAGATCCGGGATTTCGTGAAACAGCCGTTTTACCGTGTCGTGGCTGATGTGGCGCTTTCAGACCATGAATCGATCGAGGCAGAATTCCGTGCAGTGGAAGGATCTGACTGGTTCGGATCACCGCTCCTGTATAAGGAGAACGGGTTTAAGGAACGCAGGGACGCGCAGCATCTGATCGACGTGCTGTCTGAGAAAAAGCCGGTGATGGCGCTGGCAGAGCAGATAGAGAGAAAGACGGAGAAGAAAAACCCGCCGCTGCTCTATAATCTGGCGGAACTGCAGAATGACTGCTCCAGGATGTTTCATATCAGCCCGGATCAGACACTGAATATCGCCCAGGACCTGTACGAGAAAAAGCTGGTGACGTATCCGAGGACAGACGCAAGGGTCCTCTCTAGCGCGGCCGCAAAGGTCATCGGAAACAATCTCCGGGGACTTGTGCGGTTTGAACCGGCAGCAGAATTTGCGTCGCATGTGCTGGAGGAAGGAAAAGACAAGGGGATCTCGCGGACCCGGTATGTGGATGACAAACAGATCACGGATCATTATGCCCTGATCCCGACAGGCTCCGGACTTGGCGCTCTCAAAGGCCTCAGTCCCACCGCGTTCGGGGTGTATTCACTGATCGTGAAGAGATTTCTTCAGATCTTTTATCCGCCTGCGAAATATCAGAAAACATCCATTGTGTTCACAATCGGAAAAGAAAAATTCTTTGCCGGGATCAGAGTGCTCACGGATGAGGGATATCTGGCGGTCATGAAGCAGGAGGGCCGGCAGGCATCCGCGAACGGATCAGAACCGGATCCGGATGAGAATCCCGGAAAGGAAAAGCAGGATCAGAAAGCGCTTGCTGACGCACTCGCGCATGTTCGCAAAGGACAGTGTTTTCCGGTCAGAAGCATGGAGATCCGGGAGGGGGAGACATCCCCGCCGAAACGCTATAATTCCGGTTCCATGATCCTGGCCATGGAGAACGCCGGGAACCTGATCGAGGATGAATCCCTGCGTGAGCAGATCAAAGGTGCCGGGATCGGGACAAGTGCCACGAGGGCGGAGATCCTGAAAAAGCTGGTGCACAATCAGTACCTCGCGCTCAACAGGAAAACGCAGATCCTGACCCCCACATTGATGGGAGAGATGATCTTCGACGTGGTTCGCGCTTCCATTCCCGCCATGCTCAATCCTGATCTGACGGCAAGCTGGGAGAAGGGAC
>JAGCAV010000514.1 GCA_017652545.1 Lachnospiraceae bacterium | reverse complement strand
TTTCAGCCTGCCACACCGGCAGGATCAGCCGGATCGCCCACGGCGGTACATTGATGTCAGTGAAATCCTCTTCAAGAAATACGAAAGCCGTATCCCAGGGAGGCTTACGCCGGGGATATGTCCCGCGGCCGTCCGTAAAATACAGCATTCCCTTCAGATCTGAAAAAGCCTTTTGCCGGACCAGTTCCTTTACATACGCAAAAGCCGGTCGGAAATCCGTTCCGCCTCCACCCTTCAGCCGGAAATGCCTCATGTATGTCTCCAGTTCTTTTCGGGAGGTGATCTTCACATCCTCCAGCACCTGTTCATCACACTGGATGATCCGGATATGAACATGGTTCAGATACGTCTCGTTCTCTGTCAGGACCTCATAGGTCTGGTCCAGGAACTGCCGGACCAGCTCCCCCTGTGTGGACATGGACACATCCAGAACGATCACAAAATCCCTGATCCGCTGCACCTCCCGGCTCTCAAGCGGTTCCACGAGCGGCATGTTCTTATACAGTGAGAGTCCGTATGTGTAGAACACATAGTCAAAATTGTCCGGATCCGTGTGCATCTCCTCATGCAGCACGGAAAACTTCCTCAGGAAGCTTCTGTATTCATATCGTCTGGCATGCTCCGCCCTGATCTGCTCATTCAGGTCTCCGGTTCCTTCCGTTCCGTCTGCGGCAAATGTCTCCATCTGTGTCTGTGTCTTCTCGCTGATATCCTGCCATTGATCCCGCAGCATCTCCATGGCAGCGTCGGGCGGACTGCCGTCATTTCGCCCCTGCCACAATGTATGGTCATCGATGTGAAACGCCGCAAGCAGCGCAGATCGTTCGAATGGCGTCAGTTCCCTCTCCGAAAGCACATGATAAACGCCCTCTGCCGTCAGGACCTTCAGCTTTGTCCGAAGGAGATCATACCAGTTCATCCGCAGCCTTGAAATCCCGGTGCGGACAGACCGGAAACGAAGGGAATCGATGATCGATTCCACCGCGATATCGCAGGACAGGTCCCACAGTTCCTTATCCTCTCCGCTCCTTTTGAACAGATGGCGAAGCAGGCAGTGCATGACCGTGTGCAGAAATACCCGGTTGACCAGAAGCGTATTCTCCTCGAACAGATCCATCAGGCGGTGCGGATGGACATAGAAGATCCGTCCGTCAGTCCCGAAACCCGGATACTCAGGCGTTATCTCCGGTTCCAGCGCCGAGAGCGCAAGATCCAGGTAGCGCATACTCAGATACAGTTCGTTCCGGGCATTGTCCATGATCTGCAGGCATACATTTTTAAACCGCAGATCCAGCTCTGTTTTATGATATGGTATGAACCGCTCCGTCATCCCCTGCCTCTTGTATCGTTAGAAACTGTACCTGTCCGCAACCCTGGATACCGTAAAATGCTTCCGTCTGTAGTCCTGCAGAAGGCTGACAATATCCGCTCTGTTCCTGTCAATTGCCATGTCATGGCACACCTGCAGCGTCTCCCTGTCCCAGAACTGTTCGTCACACAGATATTGCATGATCTGCAGCGCATCCGGTCCTGAAAAGGCGCCTGCTCCCGGTCCTTCTTCCATGCACCATGACGCGAACCGCCCGATATTCTTTTTCAGATACTGCAGATATTTTTCCTTCGGTCCCTTCTCCAGCTGGATGGGCCACAGCAGCCGGTCGCAGCACATCTGAAAAACCGTGGGCGGAAATTCCTGAACACTCGCCTCATAAAACAGCGAGTCATATCTGGCCAGGTCCGGCTGTCCGTCCTTAAAACACTGCCGGTACTTGTATCCGGTTCCTTCGAACTTCATCTCGAAGATCCGGGCAGGCGTATTTTCGACAGCGTCCTCATAGAATTCCGGGAAATGCAGCCGGTACCGTTCCCTTCCCCGGCTGTCCAGCACACACACCTCCACCTCATAGGAGATCTCGGCAAGAACAAGCCGGATGGCCGGCACCCAGGGATGCTCCGTTTCCGTCACAAATATGAGCTCCCGCACATGGTTGCTTGCCACAAAAGCACCGCCCCCCAGTTCCTCCAGTGCTGCTCCGAGGGTGACGGTCTTCAGATTTCTGCACCCGTAAAAGGCATAATTCCCGATCCGGCGAAGCGTACACGGCAGATCGATCCGCTCAATGGATTCTGCCGCGATCGCCTTTTCATCCGGAGAACGATTCTGGCTGTCCTTTATGCTGCCATCTCCCTTGGCCGGCACAAATGAGATTCCATCCGGAGCCAGTGCCATTTTCTTCGGCGTGCCGCGAAGCGCAAAAGAAGGCTCCCGCGCAAATACATGATCCGCGAGAGCTGTTACCGGTTTATCTGCAATCCGTTCCGGCAGGGACAGATGCGCTCCCTCACCATAGCATCGGCACACAAGAATGCCGTCATCCTTCTCCAGGTACTCAATCGCCTCCAGCATAAGTGTCCGTACCTCATATACCGCCGTTCACGAACGGTCAGTATGTCCCCAGGAGATACCTGCAGATCGCCTCGGCACACCCGCAGTGTTCATTGTCTGCCACAACCACATCACACACATTCTTCACACGCTCCGAGGCATTTCCCATGGCAACGGCAAGTCCGGCAGCCGCCAGTCCGACCAGGTCATTGTCAGCATCTCCCACAACGATCATGTCGGCAGTGGAGATCCCCGTCTCCCGGGAAAGTTTCTCCAGGCCAAGGCCTTTGCTCACCCCCGGAGCCGTGCATTCCAGAGAACTGATCTCCCCGTCCGCCATGCAGATGGGCACGCCCTTCTCCTCCAGAATCATTCTTGAAACAGCGCGGTCTTCCGGTGTTGTATGGAACAGATTGATCTTGTCTGCTTTAAGGTCATGCTGTTTCATGTATGAAAACAGTTCATCCACCGTATGGGCGATCTGCAGGACCACTTCCTGAAATTCGCCCATCCTGTAGTGAGCCAGACGATCCACCTGCTTTTGGGCAATGTAATACTCTCCCTCAATAAAAGCAACGGGGCAGATATCCCTTCCTGCTGCCGTCTGCTCCAGTGCCTGCACGGTCTCATCAGCCAGGCATTTTCTGTAGACCGGCGCTTTCCTGTGAAGATCATACAGCAGTGCCCCGCTCTCACACAGCAGATACCGCATGTCGGGGAAAAGCTTCAGATACTGCCTTGTCTCCGCCACAGGCCGGCCTGTACAGAAGATGACCTCTTTCCCGATCCGAAGCGCCTGACGGATGGCATCGCGTGTCAGCTCATCCATGCTCTTGTCATCCCGCACCGCTGTACCATCGATGTCCAGTGCGATAAGGCGGTACCTGCCGCGCGGTTCCTGTGCCAGAACATCAAAGGAAAGCTCCAGCTTACGGTTGTCGGCCGCCGCGTCACGCATGACGCGCACGAACCGTCCTGCCGATTCTGTCAGCTGCGCATCCTCAGCACAGGTCAGGACGATCTGTGCCTCGTCCATTGTGCTCAGGCAGTCGTACAGGGCGTCCAGGTTCATGCCATAGTACGAAGGAAGGCCCAGCCTTCGCTTCAGGTATGCATGAGCCGCCGGGGTGTCATTCAGTTGTTTGATATCGATCTTGATTGTCCGCATAGTCAGCCTTTCGCTTCAGGAATCGCTGCCAGCGCTTCCAGCGCTGTGATGATCTCATTTCTCTCTCCGGCAGCAGCAGCCGCTGCTCCGTCTTTATAGGCGCCAACGCCTTCTTTGATATCCGCTTCCCATTCTACCACAACATTCAGGATACTGCAGGCACGAACGCCCCTGATCCCGCCTACGGCCAGCACAGCAGCGGTCTCCATATCGGATCCGCTGATGCCCCGCGATGAGTAGTGCCGGTCCAGCTCAGGTTTTGTCTTCAGATAAAGCGCGTCATGGGACCGGGTACTTCCGATCAGCGCATCGAACCCCTGTGCCTGTGCCGCAGCCAGACATGCTTTCGTCAGCGCTTCATCCGCATATGCAAAGCAGATATCATCTTCTCCCCATGATCTGCCCATCTGCTCCAGCTTCGGGTCCGCATACCGCATCCTGCCCAGGTAGCTCAGGCTGGCTCCGTCATCGCACACCGCCTTGCTGCAGATGATCAGCTGCCCGAGGCGCAGCTCCTTCTGCAGCGCGCCTGCGCTCCCGATCCGGATCATATCCTTCACGCCAAGATCCGCCAGTTCCTCAACGCCGATCGCGGTCGAAGCCCCGCCCATGCCGGTGGACATGACCAGGATCCGCCTTCCTTTATAGGTTCCTGTTACGCTTTTATATTCTCTGTTGAACCCCTCTTCCTTCACATCCTCCAGAAAAGAAGCTACCGTGTCGACCCGTGCGGGGTCTCCCGGCAGAATGGCTGCTGTTGCGCAGATCGATTCGTCCAGCCTGATATGAGGCATCCTGCTCATGATCACCACCTCCTGACAACTGAATAACAAAAGCCGGTATCTGACCGCGCCTGATGGATGTTGCATCCGGCATGCCCTATTGTAACTGATTTGAGGCACGCATACAAGTTCCCGGAAACAGTCCCGGCAAGTATTTTGGATGAGGGCGTCCTTCCGTTTCCTTCCCCTCTCAGTCGTTATTCCTGATAAGCCGGGAGTGAGATCTTGAAACAGGTTCCCTCATCCCGCCGGCTGACGACATGGATGCTTCCGCCATGAGCCTCCACGATCCATTTGGTGATAGGCAGCCCCAGTCCGGTACTGTCATCATTCGACGCATCATTCTCCGCTGCCCCGGCAGTATCTCTCCCGGCGCCATCTCCCCGGTAGAAGCGTTCCCAGATGTGTTCCAGTTCCTCCGGGCCGATCCCGCAGCCGTTGTCATCGATCCGGATGCTGACAAGTAACCGGTCGCTTTTGATCCTCACCTTGACCCAGCCGCCCTGCTTTCCGTACTTGATCCCATTGGAGATCAGGTTGGTGAACATCTGGCTGATCAGCGTCTCGTCACCATTGATGTAGATCCCCTCCTCTGCCTCCACGCTGACACTGATCCGCTTCCCGGCGGCCGCTTCAGCGAGCATCGCCGCGCTCTCCTCCGCACACAGGCTGATGTCCATCTTTGACGCCTGGATCTGCTGTCTGCCGCTGTCCGCCCTCGCCAGGAACAGCAGTCTGGAGATCAGGGTGCTCATCTTCCGGGACTGTCTGAGAATCTGTTCCAGTGACCGCCTGGTCAGTTCGGGGTCATCCGGATGCGCAAGCGCATATTCGCTCTGGGACATAATAACAGCCACAGGCGTGCGGAGTTCATGGCTTGCGTTGTTTGCGAACTGGCGTTCACGGACAAAACTTTTCTGGATCCGCTCCAGCATCCGGTCAAAAACGCCGGCTGTCCTGAGGATCTCATCATCACTGTCGGGAGATCCGATCCCGATCCTCAGCGAGAGATCCGATTCCTCATGAATGGACGCAGCTGTATTCACAATTCTGCCGAGCGGTGCGAACGCACGCCGGGTGATATACCACCCGGCCAGAAGAGTCAGCGCGATCAGCATCGGAATGACCGGGATAAACCAGCGGTACATCGTATACAGCATGGGGCTGATCTCCTTCAGATCCTCAGGCGCAATGCCTCTGACCCATCCGGCATGCCCATCCGCTGCGTCCAGCGGCTCATCATATACATGATATGTCTTTTTCCCGCACCTGACCTTACGGATTTTTTCCGGTTCAAAACCGGGTGTGTTCTCAAATCCTTCCGGCACCTGGCCGGCCAGTATTTCCCCGTCAGCATCGCATACGATCAGATATGTGCCGTCTATGTTCCATTTCATGTGCTCATCCGTAACGATCCTGCCATCCTCGAATGAGATATCCCCGACAGCACTGTCTGTGAGTGCTGCCAGGTTTTCTTTGGCTTCCTCTATGATCAGCCTGTCCTCTGCGATAAACAAAAAAGCCGCTGTCGCTCCGCAAAGCAGAAGCACAGACAGCGTATAGAGCAGAAAAATCCTTTTTCTGACAGATCCCAGCCTCATAGATTCTCTTCCTTCACTCTTCTTCCCTGATCACGTAACCCCGTCCCCTGACCGTATGGATCAGCTTCCTGTCATGTCCCTCATCGATTTTTTTGCGCAGATAGCGGATGTAAACATCGATCAGGTTTGAGGAACCCTGATAGGAAAAATCCAGGACATGTGATTCGATCTGTTCTCTGGAGAGCACCTGGCCTTTATGCATGATCAGGTATTCCAGCACGGCGTATTCTCTTCTGGACAATGAGATCGTCTGACCGGAGCGCGCACAAACGCCGGCGGAACTGTCCAGTGTCAGATCCCCCAGCGTATAAAGGTTTGTCTTATTCTGATTCTTTTTCCTTGTCAGCATGCGAAGGCGGGCAAGAAGCTCCTCAAAGGAAAACGGCTTCGTCATATAGTCATCGGCGCCGGCATCCAGACCGCGGACTTTATCCTCTATGCTGTCCATGGCAGTCAGCATGAGCACCTGTACATCCATCTCGCGCCTTCTGATCCACTGCAGAAGCTCCATCCCGCTCATTCCGGGCAGTCCGATATCCAGAATCGCAAGATCATAGTCTGCGGCTTCAAGATAATCCATTGCGATCAGGGCATTCTCACACCCGTCTACCGCATAGCCCTGCTCCGCAAGCTGCTTCTGAAGCACTTCCCGAAGTTCAGTCTGGTCTTCAACCACCAGGATTCTCATCCGTTTTTCCTTCTTCCTCAGCCTCGATTCCGTCCAGAAGGCTGTAGTACTTGGTATAACTGGAGTGGAACCGGGTCATATAGTCAGGTTCTTCGGAAAGATGCAGATTATGAATGTACTGATGTTCCTGTCCTCTGACCTTATCGTCATACCTGCCGAGATGATAGACCGCCAGATCTGAACACTGATCTGCGACACGCTCAAGGTGCATCAGGATATTCTCATACTGAATCCCGTTAACGACGTCGCACAGTCCGCTGGTCATTCGCTCCAGGTGGCGGTTCCTGACCGTCTCAACGAGCTCATCGATCACTTCTTCCAGCGGCTCAACACGAAGCGTCTCCTCGACGCTGTCCAGCATGAACGCCTCCGTAGCCTGTGACAGGATATCATCAACCGCTGTAAAGACCAGCTTCAGCTCCTTTATTCCGACCGGTGTGACCGGATTCTCCGAGCTGCTCAGTTTCTTCAGATTGTTCTCAATATTGACCGCAAGGTCTCCGATCCGCTCAAAACAGGTCATGGCCTGCAGCTGAAAGCTCTGTTCCAGATTGTCCTGCTCCAGTGTAATATATGGTGACACGACCAGTATATACCTGTTTGCCGCATCTGTCATCTGGTCCAGTTTATCCTCCCTTTCCATGATCTTGTCATGGACTTTGGGATCATAGCCATCCAGCTGCGCCGCAGTACTCCTGAAGTTCTTTACGGCTGTTTTTGCCATTCTTCCGATCAGATGCCGCGATTCGGTAAGTGCCAGGTATGGGTTGTTGACCAGGCGCAGATCCAGCTCCCGCAGCGGATCTTTCTTTTTCTTTTTCCCGTCTTCCGGATCCCGGTCCGGAACCAGCTTCACTGCCAGTTTCTGCATCTGCCCTGAGAACGGCAGCAGGATAACAGCGGGAACCAGTCTGAAAAGACCGTGTACATTGGCGACACCGCCGGAACGGAGCGTCGCCGTCCAGATCTGGTCCGAGAGAATACCGGTGAGCCGCAGAAGCGTAATACACACGATCAGAAGCGTTGCCGCTATGACATTATAAATGATATGGACAAGACAGGTCCTGATCTGTTCCCGCTTTGCGCCGATGCGGCATACCAGGTAGGTCGTAATGCAGTCTCCGATGTTCACGCCGATGATAATGGCGAACACGCCGCAGAAAGTCACGCCGACCGAACTGGCAACGGACTGCAGGATACCGATCACCGCCGAAGAGCTCTGGATGACGCCGGTGACCAGAACGCCTGCAAGAAAGCCCAGCAGATAATTATCTTCAAAGGACACCAGCACTCTGCTGAGCATCCCGCTGAGCGAAGATACGGCTGCGCTCATGTTCATCAGTCCTACAAAAAGGATGCCGAATCCCATGCACACCGTACCGATCACATCCGATCTTCGGCTGTGAATAAACATGATCAGAACGATCCCGATGATGAGAGCCATCGGAGCCAGGTTATCAGACTTGAAAAAATAGAGCAGACTGCTTTCTCCGGCTTCCACATCCATAAGCCTGATAATCTGTGCAGTGATGGCCGTGCCGACATTTGCCCCCAATACAATGCCGGCAGACTGGGAAAATTTCAGAAATCCCGCACCTACAAGACCCACGGTCAGGACAATCGTAGCCGTAGAACTTTGTATCATGCAGGTGACAATAAGCCCAAGAATAAATCCCTTTACGGGTTTGTCGGTGACATATGCCAGTACGCTCTTCAGCGCGCCGCCGGAACTGCTTTTTAATCCGTCACCCATGATGCGCATTCCGTACAGGAACAGCGCCAGTCCTCCCAGAAGGGAGATGATCCGGTAAAACATACTCATAAACGCAATAGTCCTCGGTTTCTCTTTCTCTTTTTGCTCTGAGCGAGCATGACCATTTTATACTGAAAAGATTAAAGAAAGATGAAAAGAGGAGTTGCGTCTCCTGCCGGATATGATATGATGTGGGAAAATCCGCATAAAGAATGCGGAAACTGTTGTGGTCCCGACACCGGTTTTCAAAAGGAAAGCAGCTATGAGAGACGTATCCAAAGACCTTCTGCTGGCAATTGATTTTCAAAACGTGTACCTGCCCGGAAATGACTGGGCCTGTCCGGGCAGTGAATCTGCCATTTCCAATACCCTGCGGATCCTGAACGCCGAAAACGCTCCGGACGCGCTGATCACCCGGTATCTGGCCCCGGAGCATCCCGTCGGCCGCTGGATCAACTATAATCAGGAATATAAGGACATCAATGACAATGCTTTCTACAGTGAGCTGGAAGGACGGATCGGTGCGCTTGCGGACCGCATTCCCGTGATCTCAAAAGACACCTACTCCTCCCTTAAGAACGGGCAGGTGCTGGCTGCCCTGAAGGGGAAAGAAGCCGTTGTCCTCACGGGTGTTGTGGCCGAATGCTGCGTGCTGGCGACCATGATGGACGCCATCGATCTGGGTTACCAGGTCATCTATCTGTATGACTGTGTGGCCGGTCAGACGCCCCACAAGGAGGCCTGCGCCAGGCAGATCGCCGAAGATTTCGCGCCGGTCCACACACTGGTGATGAGCTGTGATGAGTATCTGAAAGAAATTGAATAAATGAACCGGAACGTTGAGGGACAGAACAAACGGCAGCTGTTCAGGCGATTGCCTGTCAGCTGCCGCTTTTGTCTGCCACTGGCGATTCTGTTTATTTACTCATGGTTTCAAAGGTGTGAAAATCCGGCATGACTGTCTCGCCGAAATTACCCTGACGCGTATTCCAGTCTTCTTCGGAAACCGTTTCCACCTCATCCCCCCAGGGATAGTAGACACCGAAGGGATTCTCCGGATCAGACTGGCTGTCATAGACAAATGATACCTCCTGGAACATTTTTCCGGTTCCGGGCTCCAGCGTACAGAAACTGATCACGGTATTTGACGCGCCGCCCGAAGCTTCCTCCCTGAGCTCCCTCCAGGGATTGCCCTCATGTCCGACCAGGGTAAGGCGGTCCCGTTCACCGCCGCAGAAGACATGGATCACTTCTCCGTCAAGCTGCGTGTACAGATCATAAATGAACCCGTTATCGACGGTTCCGATCATCATCTCATCATATCCGTCGCAGTTCAGATCGCAGAATGCATATCCGAACACCGCGGACGGTTCCGCTTCGCTTCCGACAGGCAGGCCGTACACATAGGAAAAACCGTCCTCCTCAAATCCCGCCGGTTCTTTTCCCTCCTGAAGATCAGCAGCCATCAGGTCCAGGATCTCCATGTAGATCCCGGTCGTATCCACTTCCACCTGAGGGATATAGGTGCCTTCGACCGCTTCCAGGCTCGGAACGATCTGCTCCCTGAACGCATCCCGGATCTGT
>JAGCAV010000513.1 GCA_017652545.1 Lachnospiraceae bacterium | reverse complement strand
TTTGGAGTCAGCTACCCGAACGCGCTGATACCTGAGGAGATGCTTGAAGAGGTGTGGGGCTACCCGGCAACCTTCTTTGTGGATAAAGAAGGAACGATGCTCTGCAACCCGATCATGGGCGCGCGGATCGACGCATATGAAAAGGTACTGGACAGACTCCTTTCCCAGCGGACAGGCGCAGCGGAAAAGACGGAAGAGGCGGCTGTTTCCGAAAATGACAGAAACCTCGCAGCGGCATATCAGATTCATGTCACAGATGATGCCGGGCCGGTGGAAGGTGTCGTCATCCAGTTCTGCGATGACACGACCTGCAGCATACAGGAAACCGATGCTGACGGTACAGCTTCCTTTGAAGCGCCCGCGGGTAAAGAGTATGAGGTTCATGTTCTGGTCGTGCCGGAAACGTATCAGGAAGATCCTGAAGTATATACTGTTTCCGCAGATTCTTCTGAGATGACGATTCAGCTGAAGAAGGCAAATGAGGCATAAAGCTGACCTGAGACATAAAGCTGGCCTGAGACGGAAAGCTGACCTGAAGCCGAAAGTAGACTTGAAACACATCAGGGGACACGGGCAGAGTGACAGATCAGGGTGACAGATCAGGAGATGACAGATCAAGGGGAAAACAGATCAGGACGGTTCTGCGATTGGTATTGAGATATCAATCGCGGAACCGTTGTTCTGATTCGCCCGGAACTGTCTCTCTAATTCGTGTATGTTACGATGAACCAGTGACATGAATTATTCATAGACAAATGAAACTCACTTTGACCATACTTCTGCAGACCGTTATAATGAGAACAAAGAAGAACAGTATATCCGCTAGTTCGGGAGGAACAACTATGCTTAAAGTATACTGTTACAGCAGGTGCAGCACCTGCAAAAAAGCACTGAAATGGCTGCAGGATAATCACATTGACCATGAAGTCATTGACATCAAAGAAGATCACCCGGACGAGAAGACACTTCGGGAATACCACGCTTTGAGCGGGCTGCCCTTAAAACGGTTCTTTAACACCAGCGGGCAGATCTACAGAGATCTGGAACTGTCAAAAAAACTGCCGCTTATGAGCGAAGATGAACAGTTCTCTTTGCTTGCCACAGACGGGATGCTTGTGAAAAGGCCACTGCTTGTCTGTGATGATTTTGTCCTGACCGGGTTCAGGGAAGAGGAATGGAAGGAAAAGCTGCTTAATAACCGGCAGTAGAGGAGGTTTTACAATGAAAAAAGTAACAGTACTGTGGTCAAGCCCGAATACAGATGGATTAACGGCATCAGCCAAGGACGCGTTTATCCGGGGCCTGGAGGATGCAGATGCCCAGGTGGAAGAGATCCATCTGAACAGCAGGAAACTGGATCATTGCAGGGCATGCGGCAATGGCTGGGGAACGTGCAACAAGACGGGTTCCTGTGTGATCGGGGACGACTTTTCAGAGATCTACCGTTCAATCTCAGAGGCGGACGGCATTGTGTGGATCAGTGCGGTCTACTGGTCAGACATGACGGAATGCTTCAAGGCATTCTTTGACAGGCTGCGCCGGTGCGACGCCGCGCACAATCACCTGCTCGCTGAGAAGCGCTGCGTGCTGATCGCCTGCGCCGGCGGCACCGGAAGAGGCACGCTTGAATGCCTGCAGCAGCTGGAACGCGGGCTCACCCATATGGGAATGCGCGCGTATGACCGGATCTCTGTGGGCAGGTATAACAGGGAATACATCCTGCCTGCATTGTATGAAGCGGGCAAAACCTATGAGGAACGCCTTGAAACAGGCTTCGATATGTATTATTAAGTGTTTTTCGGTCGTTTGCCGCCAGGAAGGTTTTCATTGCGATGTCATACTTTAATCTTAATGTCTCTGAAGTGAGAGAATACTGTGAAGATATTTTCAGGAGATACGGTTTTTCAAAAGAGGAAGCTGAAGGCATTGTTGATGTGCTCCTTACGGCGGATCTTTACGGTGTTGAATCGCACGGCATACAGCGCATGATAAGATATCATGATGCCATCACGGCAGGGAAAATTGATATCAACGCCGGGATGGAAGTGCTGAAGGAAACGGAATTGTCCGTATCCTATGACAGCCATCACATGATGGGACAGCTGGCAGCAAGGATTGCCATGCGCTCAGCAATCGACAAGGCGAAAGCCCATGGATTTGGAATGAGTGTGGTCAAAAACTGCAATCATTTCGGCATTGCGGGTTATTATGCCAGGATGGCAGCAGATGAGGATCTGATCGGCTTCGCATCGACCAATACAGAAGCGATCGCCATTCCCACATACGGCAGGAAAGCGATGCTTGGGACAAGCCCGCTTGCGGTCTGCATGCCTGCCGATCCGGTCTATTTCTATTATGACTGCGCCACCACGGTGGTCCCGAGAGGGAAGCTGGAAGTCTATAACAAAAGAGGCGTGGCATTGCCGGACGGATGGGCTGCTGATGAAAACGGAAATACCTGCCATGACGCGCAGCATGCCCTTGACAATATCATAGCCAAAAACTACGGAGGCATTTTCCCGATCGGCGGTTCTGACATGCTGACAGGATCGCACAAGGGCTATGGCCTGGGAATCCTCATGGAGCTTTTCACAGCAGTTCTGGCCGGGGGGCATACATCGCCGCATGTAGAAGACGGAGGAGACGGTGATGTGTCGTTTGGCTTCATGGCGCTGGATTACGGGATGCTCGGGGATAAGACCGAAATCCGTGAGAGCATGTCACAGCTGCTTGAAGACCTGCGCAGCAGTCCGAAAGCAGAGGGCAGGGACCGGATCTATACGCATGGTGAAAAGGAAGAAGAGTCCAGACGGGAGAAGCTTGCTGCAGGGATACCGGTCAATGAAAAGACGCTGGGTGAACTGAAGATGATCGGAAGTGCGGTCGGACTTGACATGAAGAATTATCCGGTTCTGTGTGCAGCCTGCAGCGGGGATTGAGCCGGGAAACAGAAGATGGCCGGGATCGGGACACAGAGGATGGCCGGGATCGGGAACAGAGGATGGCCGGGATCGGGAAACAGGTATCATATGGGGAGCCGATACATGGGGAAAAAACTTCTTGCTGTTCTGTGGATTTTCATAACTGCCGGATTGATATCACTGCCGGCGGCAGTGTTCGCCGCGGGAGGGACGACGGCTGCGGATGGCAGCGCGCAGGCGGTACAGGGATCTGAAGATTCGTTAAGGAGCGCAGAAATAACGACAACATCCTGAGGCAGGATCCTGAAGCTCACCGGGGCTAAATGGATCATGCTTGAAGGCCGCAAAACGCA
>JAGCAV010000512.1 GCA_017652545.1 Lachnospiraceae bacterium | reverse complement strand
CGTACCTGTCATGAACCATCTCAATATATTCTTTCAGTATCATTTCCCTGCTCATGGCATTGGCAAGAGAGACCTCAATGCCGGATAAATCCATATTTGCCGGCAACAAGTCTATCCCCTCCTGATGGTGTAGCAATCCATATGCTTCATCAAAATCATTCTCATTGATGATATCTGTCATAACCGTAGCCAGTGTCAGTGGAATTTCGTCAGGATCCGGATACCCCAGGCTGATCGTTAAGCTTCCCTGTGGATCTGCGTCAATTACGAGTACCTTTTTCCCTTCCATGGCTAGACCAACTCCTAAATTGACTGTTACCGAGGTTTTCGAGCAGTCACCCTTCTGGTTTGCAATTGCGTAGACAATACACATCTCAATGTCCTCCCTTTAATTCGTTTCGCAGAAAATCTCCTGCCTGCCGATATACTGTGTCTGCCTGAGATATTCTTCAAAAATGGATCTGCGAATCCTGACCATTTTCCCGATCTTGTATACAGATCCGGCTTCTCTGGCTAACCGTACCACGGGCTTTTCATTAAGCCCGTAGTATTCCATTGCCTCCCTGAACGTAATAAAGTCTCTGCGAAGCATCTCCACATCAACTTCATCAATCTGATCTGAAAACTTCCATATACAGCCACTCATATCGCTTACCTCCGTCCGCGCTTCAATGTGCTTTCCTCTCTGAACTGCTCCAGATATCTGTCAAAGATATCCCGTTTGATCAGGACTGTTCCATCCATCCGGAAGATTGCACCCGCCTTTCCGGCAAGCTCCAGCAGTTTCTTGTGGGACATGCTGTAGATGATCTCTGCTTCCTTATAACGGAGATATTGTCTCCGGAGCTTCCTGGCTCCTTCGCGGATTTCCGAGCGGTGCTCCAGATCGTAGTATTCTCTTTCTGAAACAATTGGCTGATATGTGTGTTCCTTCCTTGTCTCCATGCGTTTCTCCTTTCAGATTATTGACAACGGTTGCAATTCAGACCAACAATGACTTCTGTTTTTCCTGGAATAGAAAAAGCACCTTTCAGGATTAACTCCTGAAAGGTGCCTATTCTTACAATAAGTGCTTCTATTGTCACATGATCGCTAACAATTCATCACCGTTCATTATTCTTCGTGATGCATTGCAAATTTGTTGTCAATTTGTTGTCAACACATTTTCTCAAGCCCGGAAACCCGCATGGTTGCGGCATTTATTCCTTGAGTGACTTCATCGTCGGGAACAGCAGCACATCTCTGATGGCTGCGCTGTCCGTGAACAGCATGACCATTCTGTCGATGCCGTATCCGATGCCGCCCGTGGGAGGCATGCCGATCTCGAGTGCATTCAGGAAGTCTTCATCCGTGTGGTTGGCTTCCTCATCACCGGCGTCTGCAAGGGCATCCTGGTCTTTGAAACGCTCGCGCTGGTCAATCGGGTCGTTCAGCTCGGAGTAGGCGTTGCACATCTCCCAGCCGTTCATGAACATCTCGAAACGCTCCACATACTCGGGATCGTCCGGTTTCTTCTTGGTCAGCGGACTGATCTCGATCGGATGGTCCATGACGAAGGTGGGCTGGATCAGATGTTCTTCCACGAACTGCTCGAAGAACAGGTTCAGGATATCGCCCTTTCTGTGACGCTCTTCGAATTCCACATGGTGTTCCTTCGCAAGAGCACGCGCTTCCTCCAGAGAATGGACTTCCCTGAAATCAACACCTGAGTACTTCTTCACGGCATCGATCATGGTGATGCGCTCAAAAGGTTTGCCAAGATCCATCTCCACCCCATTGTAAACGATGGTGGTGGTCCCCAGAACCTTCTGCGCCACATAGCGGTACATGTTCTCGGTCAGATCCATCATTCCGTTATAATCGGTGTAGGCCTGGTAAAGCTCCATCAGGGTAAACTCCGGATTGTGCTTGGTATCCAGTCCTTCGTTGCGGAAAACACGGCCGATCTCATAGACGCGCTCAAGGCCGCCCACGATCAGACGCTTCAGATAGAGCTCCAGGGAGATGCGCAGCTTCAGGTCCTCATCCAGCGCGTTGAAATGCGTCTCGAAGGGACGGGCTGCGGCGCCGCCGGCATTAGAGACCAGCATCGGTGTCTCCACCTCCATGAAATTCTGGCCGGCAAGATATTCCCGGATCGCGGCGATGATCTGTGAACGCTTGATGAAGGTATCCTTCACTTCCGGGTTCATGATCAGGTCAACATAGCGCTGGCGATACCGAAGGTCCCTGTCTACAAGGCCATGGAACTTTTCCGGAAGGATCTGCAGGGATTTGGAAAGAAGTCTGATCCCGGATGCATGAACGGAGATCTCGCCGGTCTTTGTTTTGAATACCTTTCCGCAAACACCCACAATGTCTCCGATGTCCATCTTCTTAAATCCCTTATAGGGATCTTCACCGATGTCGTCACGGGCTACATAGCACTGGATGCTGCCCTTCAGGTCCTGCACATTGCAGAAGGATGCTTTGCCCATGACACGCTTTGACATAAGACGTCCCGCCACCGAGACCTCCTGTCCTTCGAGCACATCAAAGTTCTCCCGGATGTCCTCGCTGTGATGCGTCACATCGTACCTGGTCTCCCGGAAGGGATCCGCCCCCGCAGCCTGCAGCTCGGCGAGCTTCTCTCTGCGGATCTTCAGCAGCTGGTTCAGATCCTGCTGCGCATTCTGCTGTCCCTTGTTCTTTCCGCCCTGCTGGTTGTTCTTCTGCTGATTGTTCTGATTATTTTCTGCCATACATTCCCCGTTTTACTGAGCATCCGCTCTGCCTTCAGCCTCATCGGCCGTGCTTCATGTTCCTTCCAGGATCCGTTTATCTTACGGACGGCTATCTCTTACTCGTCCACTTCCTCCGGCTTTCTGATCCCGAGGATGCGGTATCTGAACACGCCTGCCGGTGCTTCCACCACGATCTCATCTCCGGCCTTTTTACCCATCATGGCTGCGCCAAGGGGTGATTCGCTGGAGATCTTATCCTCAAGGCTGTTGGAATGAGAAGATCCGACGATCTCATACTCGATCTCTTCATCAAACTCTACGTCCAGCACCTTCACGATCAGGCCCAGATTGACGGTTTCATCAGAGATGTTGTCCACATCAACAAGCGTTGAATTCTTCAGTGTCTCCTCAAGTTTCTTGATGCGGGCTTCGATATCTCTCTGCTCGTCTTTCGCTGCATCGTATTCCGCGTTCTCGGAAAGATCACCCTGCTCTCTGGCTTCCTTGATCTTCTCAGCGATCTCTTTTCTTTTGTTAATGCGCAGGTCATCCAGTTCATCCTGCAGAATCTGCTGTTCCCTGCTTGTCATGTAAATTGCTTTTTCTTCCATCGTCTTGTAAACCTCACCCGTTTTATCGTTTTTCATATTACCTGAAAAAGGCCCATACGAATAACCTCGACATTATACGTTACACCAATATGCTTGTCAAGATAGCCCGGATCCGCTCTGCGCTCTGCGCCGTATTGACCTGGCTGCGGAGTCTGGCGGAGTGAGGCAGTCCGGCCGTATACCAGGCGATATGCTTGCGCATCTCCCTGACAGCCATATCCTCTCCCTTGTACCTGATCTGCAGATCAAGATGTCTCAGGATCATCTGCACGATCTCCTCTTTTCCGGGCAGTCCCGGATCTTTGCCGGTCACGCGGGCGGTCAGGATCCTGGAGAAGATCCAGGGGTTTCCCCGGGCAGCCCGCCCGATCATGACAGCGTCGCAGCCGGTCTGTGCCAGCATGGCTGCGGCACTTTGAGGGTCACATACATCGCCGTTGCCGATGACCGGAATCTTTACGGTTTCCCTGACCTGACGAATGACCTCCCAGTCCGCTTTTCCGGAGTAAAACTGCTCCCTGGTCCGCCCGTGTACGGCAACGGCGGCTGCCCCTGCCTCCTCGCAGATCTTCGCGATCTGTGGCGCATTCACATGCTCCCCGTCAAAACCTTTTCTGATCTTGACAGTAACAGGATGGGAAGAGGACCGCACCACCCGGGCAACGATCTCCCCGGCCAGATCCGGATCCTTCATCAGGGCGCTGCCTTCCCCGTTCCCGGCCACTTTGGGAACCGGACATCCCATATTGATGTCAAGGATATCAAAGGGCAGATGGTCGATCATCCCGGCTGCCTGCGCCATCACTTCAGGCTCGCTGCCGAACAGCTGAACGGAGACAGGTCTTTCCTGCGGAAGCGTTTCCATCAGGGAGAATGTCTTCTTATTTCCGAAGGTTACGGCTTTCGCGCTGATCATCTCCATACAGACCATGCCCGCCCCCTGTTCTTTGCACAGCAAACGAAATGGCAGGTCGGAAACTCCTGCCATGGGTGCGAGTATCAGATTGTTGTCCAGCTCTATCGTTCCTATCTTCATTCTGCCTTACATATTCTGCAGTATCTCTGTTCCGCCTCTGCCTCGTTCCGTTTTTTCAGACTTAATTACACTCTCAGCTCTCCACACTCCACACAGCAAATAAGAGTGGTCTAATAGTTTCAGCCCTGAACATTTCCCAGCAGTTCTCCCGCGTCTTGTCCGAGGATCACGACCTTGCAGAACAGTTCCAGTGACTCAAACAGTTCCCGTCGGCGCATGCGCATCTCTTTGACCAGGAGAGCAGCTCCGATCTCGTCATAGTTATAATCGGTCTCATTCCCGTCTGTCTTGAAGAGCAGGCTGCCGTCCCCGTCAAAAGACATTACAAACCGCCCGCCCACATCTTCCACGAAAAGGATGCTGATGGTCCGGATCTCATCCTTGATCGAATCCGGCAGCGCGTCGAACTGGGGATTGAAATAGTATTTTTCCTCATAGGCGCTCACGGCGCACAGCACAATATCGCCATCAGGATCTTTCATAAAGCCTTCAGAACCGCTGTTCGTCTTATCACACATATCCGTAAATACCCCTGACCGAAACCTCACCGGCATATACTTCCCTGACTGTTCCCTCGTCGGTTCTGACAAGGAGCCTGCCAAGCCTGTCTGTTCCCAGCGCCTGGGCGCTGTATTCGTTTCCGGGTTCCAGCACCCTCACCCGACGTCCGGTATTGACCAGGATGGCATTGTAATCGGACATGATCCGGCTCAGGTCGGATGTTTCCAGAAAGCACCGGTAAAGCGTCTCAAAGTGTTTCATCACTTCCGCGATCAGCTGCGAGCGGCTGATATCCTGTCCCAGTTCCAGCGCAACGGAAGTGGCTGTTGTCCGGATCTCCTCCGGAAATTCCTTCATATTGGAATTGATGCCCACGCCGATCACAATGTAGTTGACCGCCATCAGTTCCGCGCTCATCTCCGTCAGGATCCCGCAGATCTTTTTTCCGTTGACAACCACATCGTTGGGCCATTTGATCAGGGCATCCAGTCCGTACAGTTCCCTGACAGCCTTTGCCACGGCCAGCCCCATGACCAGTGTGACCATGGAGATCCTCTCCGGCGCGATCCGGGGGCGCAAAAGCACGCTCATGGCAATCGCAGATCCGGGAGGCGTTGTCCAGTGACGTCCGCTCCTTCCCTTTCCGGCTGTCTGCTCATCGGCGACAACCAGGACGCCCTCCGCGGCGCCGTCTTCTCCAAGGCGCCTGGCGTACAGGTTCGTGGAATCGATGGTCTCCATATACCGGACATCGCGTCCGATCACTTCTGTTTCCATCAGGCTTGAAACCTCGACCGCCGCGACGCTGTCCGGGCAGGACAGGATCCTGTATCCCTTATTCGGGACGGCTTCGATCTCATATCCGGCTTCCTTCAGCCTGTTCACGGCCTTCCAGACGGCTGTCCTTGAAACGCCGAAGTGCCTGCATAATTCCTGACCTGAAACGTATCCGTTCCGCTCCCGCAAAAGCGAAAGCAGTTCCTCCTTCATCATAATGTTGCGTCCATAACAGCCTTGATGGTGTGCATCCGGTTCTCCGCCTCATCAAAGACCAGCGACTGAGCGGACTCAAACACCTCATCCGTCACTTCCATCTCGTCCAGTCCGAATTTCTCACTGATGACACGCCCGACTGTGGTATTCAGATCGTGGAATGCCGGCAGGCAATGCATGAAAATCGCCTGTTCCCCGGCGTTCTTCATAACCTGCGCGTTTACCTGATACGGTTTCAGGGCATTGATGCGCTCCTCCCAGACCTCTTCCGGCTCACCCATGGAGACCCATACATCCGTGTAGATCACGTCCGCGCCGGCAGTACCCGCCATGACATCCTCTGTCAGCGTAATGGTTCCGCCGCTCTCGCGGGCATAGGCGCGGCATTCTTCCACCAGCTTTTCATCCGGGAAATAGGCCCTGCTGGTACATGCGGTAAAATGCAGGCCCAGCTTCGCGCACACGATCATCAGCGAGTTGCCCATGTTGTAGCGGGCATCACCCATAAATGTCAGTTTCCGCCCCTTCAGGTCGCCGAAATGCTCACGAACGGTCAGCATATCCGCCAGGACCTGGGTGGGATGATACTCATTCGTCAGACCGTTCCATACCGGAACACCGCTGTACTGTGCCAGCGCTTCCACGATCTCCTGTCCGAAACCGCGGTATTCGATTCCGTCATACATCCGGCCAAGGACTCTCGCGGTGTCCCTGATGCTCTCCTTGTTGCCGATCTGGGACGCTTTCGGATCCAGATATGTCACCTGCATGCCCATGTCATAGGCAGCCACTTCAAAGGAACAGCGCGTACGGGTGCTGGTCTTTTCAAAGATCAGCGCAATATTCTTTCCCTCATGACGGCGGTGCGGAATTCTCTTCTTCTTCAGTTCTTTCAGCTCCGCGGCCAGATCCAGAAAATACAGGATCTCCTCCGGGGAATAGTCTTTCAGGGTCAGAAAGCTGCGTCCTTTCAGGTTAATGGTCATATCTGTGTATCCTTTCATGAATGTTCTTTTATCAAATCAGTGCTTTGATGTCCGGTCCTTCGTCTTTCCCTATCTGTTCTTTGTCAGGAAACGGATCCTCCTGTTCGTGTTCTCCTCGATCTTCTTCCACAGTCCGCGCAGCTGTTTTTTATGCTGGCAGAGTTTTTCGGAGCAGTTGGCACAGCGAAGATAATCGTTCGTTTTCTCCGAAAAGCGCTCCGGATGCCTGTAAAAGGTGATCTCCCATCTGGCCATCAGCGCCACGGACATCGCCAGCAGGCTCCATGAATAGATCCTCTGCACGAAAAAGAGAGGTGTGAACATCATCGCATAATCCCAGTTATAGATCCGGCAGGTACTGCAGCATTTGTTCTTCAGGAACCATGTCTGGAAGGGGCAGAAAAACAGGATGCAGATCATGTCGCAGACGGAGTAGCAGCTGCACAGAAGGATCATGATTCCCTCGTCAAGGATGCCTGCCATATGCAGCGCGCCGAAGATCCCGTTCATGGAAATCCAGACCAGCGCAACCAGCATCGTTGCGTTATTGTCATCGATCACAATGTCCGTACTTCCGGATCTGATATAGTTTTTCGCAAACTGTTTCTGGGACCCCGGACTTTCGATCCGTGATGGAAAGAAGCGCTGGATCATCTCAATGACATACACCGTCCAGGCGATCATCAGAACCACCGGCGCGCTCTCCACCCTGGCTGTCAGGGGCGTGCCGCCTCTGATCCGGTACATAATGTAAAAAACCAGGAGCATCAGAAACAGGACCGAACGGTAGACCAGCCGTATATAATGATAAATACTGACAGCAGTAAGCTTATGCCGCATATAAATCACCTGCCATGAAATTATGTCTTCTCATCTCACAACGTCAGACCTGTCAGCTTATTCGCTGATCACTATGAGACCGCAGGTAACCCACGCCCATGCTTTTCCTTTCCTGGCAGAGGCCTTGATCTCGGTCTCTCCTTCTCCTCTTGCCGTCACCAGTCCGCTTTTGCTGACCGTTGCCACACTGCTGTTCCCGGTGGACCACTCAATATCGGCACCGACATTCGGGCTGCATGTCGCTTTCAGCTGAAGCGTATCTCCCACGCGCATGGTCGCGCCGTCTCTGTTCAGGCTGATCGTGAAATCGACCTGGGAAGCTTTTTTGACGGTCACGGCACATCTGTATTTCTTTTTTCCGACCTTTGCCGTAACGGTCGCTTTGCCCGTGTTTATTCCCTTCACCTTCCCGGTCTTGCTGACCGTGGCGATTCTGGCGTTGGACGTGCTCCATTTGACTTTCTTCT
>JAGCAV010000511.1 GCA_017652545.1 Lachnospiraceae bacterium | reverse complement strand
GAAACGTGCAGAACTACATTATCCTTGCAGGGAAGAAGGATGGGGATTTCGACTTCCGATGCGGATATTACGGGGAGAAGATCGTCCTTTTCGCGCAGCAGCTCGGGCTTAATACCTGCTGGACAGCCATGACCTTCAACAAAAAGAGAGTCAGGGAACTCATTGCGCCGGGCGATACGCTCTGCATGGTCATTGCCCTTGGCTATGGCGAGACACAGGGCAGCAGCCGGAAGAGCAAGACGATCGACGATGTGACATCCGGCAGGGGAACCATGCCTGACTGGTTCCGCAGCGGCGTCGAAGCGGCACTCAAGGCCCCCACGGCGATGAACCAGCAGAAGTTTGTGTTCGGCATGAAGGATGGGGAGCCTGCCGTGAAAGCCAGCGGACTGGGACCGTATACAAAGGTTGACTGCGGCATTGTGGCATACCATTTTGAAGTCGGTTCCGCAAGGAAAGTGAAGTTTGTGTGAGAACGGGACGGCAGCCGAGAGGGTTGTGATATGAAAGACAGGATCGAAAATGTAATCATTGTCGGCATGGGCGCCCTGGGGCTGCTCTTCGGGGAACGGATCGCAGACAGCCTTGGCACAGAGCATCTTTGTTTCCTGATGGATCATGATCGGAAAATGCGGCATGCCAATGACCGGTATACGATCAACGGAAAACAGGTCTTTTTCAGAACCGCTGCCCCGGATGAGGTCACCGCTCCCGCAGACCTTGTGATCATGGCAACCAAGTATAGCGGACTGTATGAAGCAAGGGACCTGATACGTCCGGTGGTGGACAGGGATACGATCATTGTCTCGCTGCTGAACGGGATCAGCAGTGAAGAGATTCTGGCGGAAAAATACCCGAGAAGACAGATCCTGGACTGCGTTGCTATTGGCATGGATGCTGTCCGGGAAGGAACCTCCCTGACATACCGGAATATCGGAAGGCTGCAGATCGGATCATCACAGCCGGGACAGGCGGAATATCTTGCGCTGCTCGAAAGGTTCCTCACAGAGGCGAAGATCCCGTATGAAGTCTGTCCGGACATTAAAAGGGCCATGTGGAACAAGTTCATGATCAATGTGGGGATCAACCAGACATGCATGGTGTACGGGACAGGCTATGGAGGCGCGACAGCAGAAGGAAGCGAGGCTCTTGCCGATCTTGAAGAGGCCATGCATGAAGTGATCCGCCTGGCTGTCGCAGAGGGAATTCCTCTTGAAGAAGCAGACTGCAGGAAAAACATCACCATGCTCCGCGGCCTTAACCCTGACGGGTATCCTTCCATGCAGCAGGACGCGATGGCAAAAAGGCCGTCAGAGGTGGAACTGTTTGCCGGAACCGTGATCAGCCTCGCGAAGAAACATGGACTGGAGGTTCCCGTTAACGAGCGCTATTACCGGAAGATAAAGGAAATAGAGCAGGCATGAACAAGGCGCTTCCGAAAAACGGAAGTATCTGGGAAACGTTCGAAGGAGACTTTACGTATGACGGATCAGATTGTGAAACTGTATGATAACACCTGGGCCATTCAGGATATGGGCGTGAGGATATTTATCCTTGCGGGAACCGAAAAGGTGCTGGTTGTTGATACCGGCATGAGCGCACTGCCCGTTCATGACATTGTGCGGCAGGTGAGCGATCTGCCGGTCATGCTGCTCAATACGCATGCGGATCCGGACCATATCGCCGGAAATGATGCATTCGGTGAATTCTTCATGCATCCGTCCGAGGCAGTTGTGTATCACAATATTCATCACAGAAAGGGAAAGATGCTGCCTGTCTTTGACGGTGATGAGATTGATCTTGGCGGGAGAATCATCCGGGTCATTCATGTTCCCGGACATACACCGGGCAGTATTACCGTGCTTGACGTTCATTCGAGATGCCTGATCGGAGGAGATCCCATTCAGGAGGACGGGGATATTTTCATGTTCGGACTGCACCGCGATATGGAGGCCTATATCGCGGGACTTCAAAGGCTGTGGACAAGGGAGAGCGAATTTGACTATATTTATCCGTCCCATGCAAAGATCAAAGTGGAAAAAAGCATCATTCCGAAACTGATCAGCGGGGCACAGGGGATTCTGGCAGGAAAGTTTTCCGGAGTGGAGAAGGAAGTGCACGGAAACAGGATCCTGTCCGTGAATGTTGGTGTAAGCTGTTTTCTGTGTGGTCTCTTATGACGGCAAAAACAGGGCGCGTCCGTTTTTCGGAAGCGCCCTGGCTGTTATATATTGAATTGTTATGTCCTGTATGTTTTTATTGTTTCTCCGATGCGTTCTT
>JAGCAV010000510.1 GCA_017652545.1 Lachnospiraceae bacterium | reverse complement strand
GATCCTCGTCTCTTCCCTGATGATACGTCCTGCTTCTTCACGAACCCGGTACGGGTTGGGCCTTAATGAGCCGAATGTCCTGATCCGGTTTCCGGGATCGATCGAAGGCGCGATCATCCGGCACAGGCGCTCAAGCTCTGACAAACCTCCGGAACTGACGTGAAAGCCGGTATCCGTCAATTCGTCAGCCTCCGGTTCATGGCTGGCCGGTCCGACAAGTATGTTGCCGTCGACCGTTGGAACCAGTGTCAGGCCTTTGCCGGATTCTCCTTCATGGAAAATGATATGCCGGAGTTTGTCTTTTTCGCCTGTATCCAGAACGATATAATCCGCTGCCGTCGGATACAGCCTCAGGAGAGGTTTTCTGACCAGTTCCCTGACCCGGTCGGCATAAAGACCGGCGGCATTCACGACCGCTCCGGCCATGTACCGTTCAGAGTCTGTCTCGACAAGAAATCCGCCGTTCTCGCGTTTTATGGACCGGACCTCACTGCCGAACCGGAACCCGGCGCCGTTGTCCCTGGCATTCTCATACGCGGCGATGCACAGTTCCCACGGATTGACGGTGCCGGTGGCAGGGGAATACAGCGCGGATGTGATGCCGCCGGCAAGGCCGGGTTCAAGCGCCTTCACTTCACTTTCGGAAAGCAGCGAGATCTCCCGTAAACCTGAGCGCGCCCCATCCTCGTATTTGCGCCTGATCACCTGGTCCGCCCGGGGGCCATAGCCGATCATCAAAGAGCCCGGCCTTGAAAAGGGCACATCAAGCTGCCGGGTCAGCGTATCGAAGGCTGCATTTGCCTGTATGCAGAGTCTGTTTTTGAGAGATCCCGGCCTGGTGTCATACCCGGCATATATGATACCCGTATTCGCTTTGGAGATTCCTCTGGACACATCGCATTCTTTTTCCAGCACGAGAATATCCATTTCGTACCGGGTCAGGTTTCTGGCTGTAAAGCATCCAAGAAGACCTGCTCCGATCACGAGCACATCGACTTTTTCCATGCCCCGGCCTCCTGAGAAAAATGTTATTCCGGGTTTTCATTTCGCATATTCTAATATATCATATTACTTATTTGAATTACAGTAGGAAGATGGCATCAGACAGGATTTAATGTGTGAAGAAAAATGTCACCCATATTCAAACGTTACTCAGATATACTGGTGATCGGCGGCGGCGCCGCGGGGATGGCTGTCGCGGCGGGAGCCGCGGCCTCAGGAGCCGATGTGCTGCTTGTCGATGAGAGACCCTGCCCGGGCGGGATCCTTCCGCAATGCATACACAGGGGGTTCGGGCGCGGATTCTACGGAGAGGATCTGACAGGACCGGAATACTGCGAAAGAGAAGTGAAAAGGTTCCTCTCTTCCGGCGCGGCTTACCTTCCCCGCGCTCATGTGACGCGGGTGGAAAAGGACCGGACCGCGCTTGTTTCAGCCCCGGCCGGCTTGTTTCTGTGTTCCTTTGACCAGTGCGTGCTCGCGACAGGCTGCAGGGAAAAGAATTTTTACGCCCTGGGGATCCCGGGGACAAGGCCCGACGGCATATATACTGCCGGAGAAGCGCAGGAGATGCTGAACCTGGGGCAGTATGACATCGGAAACCGCATTGTGATCCTCGGGAGCGGGGATATCGGCCAGATCGTAGCCAGGAGACTTGTGATCACGGGCAGGACCGTCGTGGCCATGGCTGAAATGAACGATCACATCGGGGGGATGAAGCGGAACCATAAAGAATGCATTGCCGATTACCGCATTCCGGTGATCCTTCGTTCGACGGTGACAGAAGTACACGGATATCCGAAACTGACGGCGGTCACCCTGCGGCATCTGGATACCGGCGAGGAAGAGAGGGTCTCATGTGATGCGCTGATCACCGCGCTGGGACTTGTACCCGAGACTTCGGCAGCAGATTCGCTTAAGAGCGATCAGGGCCTTCCGGACTGGCTCCATCTGTGCGGAAATGCCGGGTATGTTCATGAGATCGTCGACAGTGTCAGCATGGAAGGCCTGCGGCTGGGCGAAATGCTGGGCAGACATCTCAGAGGTTGAAGAAACCGAGAAAATGCTCTTTAAAGGCACCTGCGGTCTCTGACAGGTGCTTTTCTCTTTTGAAACAGACCTTTATGGACCTGGAAAACCTGTCATCGGTCAGGTGCAGGAGCCTGACCCGTTTGTCATTCCGGTATATTTCGGCACTGCCTTCCGGGACGAACCCTGCGCCGATGCCGTTGGCGATCAGCTGCAGATGATGGTCTCTCGAATCGACGCAGTGTACCTGGCTCATCTGGACATTCTGGGCCAGACAGACATGGAACGGATATTCATATTCTGCCCTGTGCCTGAGGAACACGAATGAGAGATCGTCCATGTTCCGGACAGGGATGGATATTCTTTTTGCCAGCGGGTCGTCTGCTCTCACGGCAAAAAAGTATTTTTCCGAATAGAAATCATATCCTTTGTACTTGCGGAATCTGATCTCATCCGGATAGATGACCAGATCATATTCATTGATATCCGGCAGTTCGGATCTGTCGGTCAGCGTATCGATTCTATATTCCACATTGGAATAAGCGAGCCTGAACATGGACAGGCAGGAAAACAGATGCG
>JAGCAV010000509.1 GCA_017652545.1 Lachnospiraceae bacterium | reverse complement strand
TTCCGGTATACCCCTTTCAAAACATCCCAAACGATATATGGGTGGATACATTATATATTAAAAGTATCTATCCTGCAACAATGTGTTGTTTTTGTATATTTCTGAAATATCTTCCGGTTACGGGCATGGCCCGCTGATTCAGGCTTTGTTGCGCACAAAGAAAAAACGCACCGATGCCGAAGCTTCGATGCGCTTTTCTGTTTTCTTTTTTCTTGTTTTCTTTTTTCAGGCTGTTCTCAGAAAGACGTCCCGAAGGGCTGGCAGAGCTCATTGAGCCTGGCCATGATTCTTTCTGCTTCCTCACCGGTGGCCGGCGTGGGCTGGTAGTTGTTCCAGTCGCTTACTGAGCTGACGCTGCAGGGGATCACACTCACGCCTCCGTCCTCCACGGCACCGCCCCGCATGATCCGGAAGGTCTGCTGGAAGATCATGGTATCCTTGTCGGAAGGATTTGAATTGCCGCCGAAGCAGAAGTTTGCAAGGCTGTAGCAGATGTACTTGCCCGAATACTTCTCAATACCCTGGAGCACATGCGGATGATGGCCGACGACCAGATCGGCGCCGCAGTCCACTGCCAGGTGCGCCAGTGTCCTCTGCGTCTCGTCCGGCTTGAGCTCTCTTTCATTTCCCCAGTGGAATGCGGCAACAATCAGCTGGGCGCCCTGCTCCTTCGCGGCAGCAATACAGTTCTTCACCTGATCCGCTCTGGCCATTCCGTCCGCCAGGACATAGATACCGATCAAAGCCATCCGAACGCCGTTCACGTCCGTGATGATCATCTTGTCGCCTTCACACCATTCAATGCCGGCTTCATCCAGGTATTTCTGCGTGTCTGTATGACTTACTTCCCCGTAGTCATAGCTGTGATTGTTCGCGAGCGTCACAGCTTCCACGCTGCCGTCCAGAAGGACCTGCACATAGGAGGGATCTCCGCGGAAAGCATATTCCTTAGGCTGCCTGCTTCCCTGGTCGGTCAGTGTCCCCTCAAAATTGGCAAAGGTAATGTCATCCGCGTCAAAAATCTGTTTGACATTCTTCAGGAAGTATTCCGGGCCGTACATCGTATAGACGGATGTGAAATTATTCAGCGTCGAAAAGCTGGCATCTTCACCCAGCGTCATATCTCCCACTGCCGAGATGGTAACTGACACCTCGGACCGTACGTTGATGACACAGCTGACGTCCGCGACGCCTTCCGCTGCGGCTGTGACCACAGCCTTTCCGTCTTTCATGGCCGTTACAGTGCCGTCACTGCCGACCTGGGCCACTGCCTCATCGCTGCTGCTCCAGGTCAGCCCGTTCAGGAATGCCTTTGAGGGTTTTGTGGTCAGCTTCAGGGTATAGGTTTCACCCGGAAACAGCGTGACCTCGTTCCTGCTGAGACTGATCGTCTCCGCCGGTGTCAGGTTTGTCGTGACCGGAACGGAGGTATTTCCCGCCTTGTCCTTCACGAAATAGCTGTAAAGCTTTCCTTTCTCCGGTTCAAAGGGTTCCTTATATGCCTCATAGGCGGGCACATCCGAGAGGGCATCAATGGTTCCGTACCAGATCCGGTCCACTCCGGAAGCGTTGTCCTGCGCAGCAAATGAAATCTTGCCGTCCTCCGACGAGACTGTAACCTCGGGGTCTTCGCTGTCGATCCGGGCAAATCCGACCTTGGCGCTGCGGCTTAAGTCTTCCGAAACCACGGTCACCTCGATCGGGCTCTTGTCCGCCTCGAATGTGACTCTTCCGTCTCCGGACATACTCATCATCTGGGAGTCGATCGTCACTGTCTGAATCGGGCTGTCTGTGCGTATGGCCAGCGTGACCTCCCCGCTCTTGCACCATCCGGCCGGCTCTTTTTCAACTGTGATCCAGAGGCCTTCGTCCGCCTGTACCCGTTCACGCTTCCGCTTATTGCCAAGAAGTGTCAGTACGATCGCAATGATCAGGATCGCCAGAACAATGATCCCGCCGATAATCGAGATCTCCTTCAGACCGAAGCCCCTGATCTCCAGGTATTTCTTCAGCCTTCCGAAAACGCCCTCTTTTGCGGCCTCTTCCTCTTCAGCCTCCATCCGGTCGATCTCTTCCTCTGCATCCGGGTTTTCCCCTGTCCCTTCTTCAGGTTCTGCATGACCGGCTGTCTTTTTGAGGAAGGGTATGTGCCAGGGTTCTCCGGGCATCATCTCCTCTTCCCGGAACATCCAGGCGTCACTGTCGAATTCATCCGGCTCCACCGGCGTAT
>JAGCAV010000508.1 GCA_017652545.1 Lachnospiraceae bacterium | reverse complement strand
TCATTTTCCCTGCGTTTCAGGAGCAGGATCTCTATTTTTGCCTGTGTTCCTTCCTTCACGCCATAAAGACGGGCGGGGATCACCTTTGTATTATTGATGACCAGGCAGTCGCCGGGATGCAGTTCACGGGTGATCTCCCTGAAAATGCTGTGTGAAACGGCACCGGTATTCCGGTCAAGAAGCATCAGTCTGGAGGCACTTCTGTCTTCCAGCGGGTCCTGGGCGATCAGTTCCTTTGGCAAATCATAATAGAAGTCAGCTGTCTTCATGGATCAGTTCCTTTCTGCTTGTCGGTTGCGCAGGTGTCCGCTGTCAGAAGGGATTCCTGAGCGAGGTGTATCATACAACAGGTGACAGACAGTGTCAACGGGTGCGGCGTACAGTGCCGTATGGCGGGCGGCGTGAAACTCCGTGACTTTTGGGATGATCTGGAGTAAGATAAGAGAAACCATGAGATGACAGATACAACTGTGAATATTGGGGAAACAGGAAATATGAGAAGGAGGTGCAGTATATGGCAGTCATCTATTCACCGGAAGAAGAGTTCCATCTGAAGATCAAAGCCGGAGATGTAGGAAAATATGTGATTCTCTGCGGAGATCCCGGAAGATGTGAAAAGATCGCAAAATACTTTGACGAGGCAGTGTTTGTCGGGTCAAACAGGGAATATACAATCTATACAGGGACCCTTGAGGGAGAAAGGATCAGTGTGTGCAGCACCGGCATCGGCGGACCTTCCGCGGCGATCGCCCTGGAAGAACTGGTTCATTGCGGATCTGACACGTTTATCAGGGTCGGCACATCCGGCGGAATGGATGTTGATGTGATGGGCGGAGATGTCGTGATCGGGACCGGAGCGATCCGTATGGAAGGAACAGCAAGGGAATATGCGCCGATCGAGTTTCCGGCAGTGGCCAATCATGAGGTCGTGGAAGCGCTGGCTGCAGCGGCAAAAGAATCCGGAAACCGGTATCATGTGGGCGTGCTCCAGTGCAAGGACAGTTTTTATGGGCAGCATGATCCGGACAGCATGCCGGTCGGGTATGAACTGAAAAACAAGTGGGATGCCTGGGTCAAATGCGGCGCGCTTGCAAGCGAAATGGAATCGGCTACGCTGTTTGTTGTCGGGAGTGTGCGCAGGGTGCGCGTCGGCAGCATCATGACCGTGTTTGCGAACCAGACAAGGCGTGCGCTGGGGCTTGAGGATCCGCAAAGCTATGACACGGAAGGAGCGATCCGGATCGCTGTGGAAGCCATGAGAAAGCTGATCAGAGCCCGTGCGTGAGAAGGCGGACACAGTTTTTTTGCAGGCTTTATAATCTGAAAGAGCAGGAGCTGGCAGGAAACCATGGAAACATACAATCATGAAACGAAGCTGTATATCGTTACCGCACAGAGCAGCCTTCTGTATGAGAAAGCAGGCGGAGAGGACGGATCCAATCACAGTGAAGCTGTTGATGAGATCTTCTCCGGCTGGGCGGTCAGAGAAGTAAAGCCGCGGGAAACATGCACAGAAGAAAACACGGGTGCCGGTGAACCGGAAAGCGGAAACGGAACCTGGTTATACGTTGAAACGCACTATGGATACAGGGGTTATATCAGGACGGATCATCTGAAGATGACAAGCCCGGAAAAACTGTCGGAAAGGCAGCATGCGCCGGATTCCTTCCTGGTCGGAAAGACTGCCATTGATGTCCTGGACAGGACAAAAGTCCAGGGTGAGATCCTGGAGACCCTGCTGCAGGGAAGTATCGTGAAACTGCTCACAGATGAAGAAAAAGTCAGAGAGCAGACAGGGGACGAAGGATGGGTCTTAGTCCGGACGGCAGCCGGCAGCAGCGGTTATGTTCACAGTCACTTCCTGACGGTCAGAATGGATGATGATGCATATCTGTTGGAGGATGAACCGGATATTTTTATCCGGAGTGCCGCTGCGGTGATCGGATCCGCTGAGCCTGAACGGCTTCGCCGTGCGCTGACGGATACAGCACGTACCTATCTCGGGACACAGTACCGGTGGGCGGGAAAGTCTGCCCTGGGAATCGACTGCTCCGGGCTTACGTTCATGAGCTATATGTTTAACGGGATCCTGCTGTACCGGGATGCCTGGATCCGCAGTGAACATCCGGTAAAGGAGATCACCCGTGACCGGCTCAGAGAGGGAGATCTGATCTTTTTCGAGGGGCATGTGGCCATGTATCTGGGCGGGAACCGCTATATCCATTCGACAGGACTGGCTGCCGACGCATGTGTTACGATCAACAGCCTGGATCCGGAAGATCCGCTTTTCAGGGAGGATCTGCCCGGAAAGATCCTCTGGTACGGAAGCGTCTTTGAAGGCGCGCGTGTCACAAAAACGGCAGCTGATGAGGAGAGAATCATACGCAGCAGAAAACAGAAATGTTCTTAACTTGGAAAGGAGTATCGGCCCACGAAGCGTGGCCGAAAAAAACACATCATGAACTACATTTTGTCACCTTCTATTCTTTCATGTGATTTTTCCCGGCTGGGCGAGCAGATCGTACAGGCGGACCAGGCAGGAGCGAAGTATCTTCATATCGATGTCATGGACGGCATGTTCGTACCGGAGATCTCGTTCGGAATGCCTGTGATCCGTTCCATCAGGAAAGTGACGGATATGGTTTTTGACGTCCATCTGATGATCGAGGAGCCGGGACGCTATATCGAAGCATTTGCAGATGCCGGAGCGGATATCATCACGGTCCATGTGGAAGCCTGCAAACACCTGGACAGAACGCTCCAGCAGATCCGGCAGGCCGGAAAGAAGGCGGGAGTCGTGCTGAACCCGGCCACACCCATCAACACCATTGAGTATGTGCTGGATAAGCTGGATATGGTTCTGCTGATGACAGTCAATCCGGGCTTCGGCGGTCAGAAGTATATCGACGCCGTGACAGAAAAGATCACGGCAATGCGCTCCTTCCTGGATGAAAAGGGATATCCGGAGATTGATATTGAAGTGGACGGCGGTGTAAACATGTCAACCATCGACAAGGTCCTGGACGCCGGCGCCAATGTGATCGTGGCGGGATCCGCCGTATTCAATCAGAACGGGATCGAAAAGAATGTCAGACAGTTCCTGGATGTTTTTGAAAAGAGAACCTGACCGGGAATCAAGGAGGCTTGCGAGATGGCAGTGAACCCGATGGCGATGCTTAAATATAAAGAACGGATAGATCAGTTCAACGCGGATCATCCCAAAGTAAGGCCTTTTCTGGCAGCTGTAACAGGCACAGCCATGCAGGAGGGAACAGTACTGGAGATCCGGGCAACCACTCCGGACGGCCGGGAGCTGGTGACCAATATCAGACTGAATGCGAATGATATAGAAACACTGCGGATGCTGCATAATGAAAGATAAAAAGGTATGCGAACGGGTCAGGAACTGAAAGAATACCGGGACCTGCTCCCTCAAAGAAAGGAGCGGTCAAACAAGGGGACCTACGGAACACTCCTGCTGGCAGCGGGAAGTGAAGGGATGGCAGGGGCAGCCCACTTAAGCGCCATGGCAGCTTACCGGATGGGAACCGGAATCGTATCTGTCCTCTCAGATGAGTCCAACAGGCTGATTCTGCAGAGTACGGTTCCGGAAGCGATCTTTAAGGGATATCATCATCCCGTATCACCGGCACAGGACATCGGGGCCGCGGCGGAAAAAGCGACGGCTCTGGCGATAGGACCGGGGATCGGGATGACCGGCGTCTCGCAGGATGTCGTGCAGATGCTCCTGCAGACCGTATGCGGCAAGGATGAGAAGAAACCACTGCCCATGGTCATGGATGCCGATGCGCTGAATCTGCTTGCTGCAGGAAGGATCCGTCTGCCTGACAGAACAGAGCAGGCCCGTGTAATCATAACCCCTCATCCCGGTGAAATGGCAAGGCTGACAGGCCTTACCGTGAGCGAAATCCTGAATGATCCTGCAGGCATTGCACAGTCCGTGGCGCGTGAGCGGAATGTCATCTGTGTCCTGAAGGACCATCGCAGTGTCGTGACAGACGGCAGACGTACATTTTTGAATCCGACAGGCTGTGACGGAATGGCGACTGCCGGAAGCGGAGATGTTCTGACGGGCATGATCGGAGGGCTGCTTGCGCAGGGATGTGAACCGCTTTGCGCTGCCAGACTGGGTGTTTTTGTGCATGGACTGGCGGGCGAAATGGCACAGGAAAGTCTCGGAGCCAGAAGCGTGATGGCACGGGATATCATCGCTCACATAGCCGGTGCACTGAAGCTTCTGGAAGGAGCCTGATTCTATGGCAAAGAAGAACGAAGAAGAGAAAACAAATGTCATGCGGGTGCTGGATCAGAAAAAGATCGCCTACAGGCATTATTGCTATATCCATGCAGGCGGCGACAAGGGACCGGTGACAAACGGTGTCGAGGTCGCGGCGATCCTTGGAGAGGATGTCCGAAAGGTTTTCAAGACGCTCGTCACCGTCGGAAAATCGGGGCAGCATTATGTGTTCATGATTCCGGTGGCGGAGGAGCTGGATCTGAAGAAAGCCGCAGCGGCAGTCTCGGAAAAATCCATCGCCATGATACCCCAGAAGGATCTGCTGCCGCTGACGGGTTACGTGCACGGAGGCTGTTCTCCGATCGGAATGAAGAAAACATTCCCAACGACGCTTCATGAGACGGCAGGACATTTTGATACCATCATTTTCAGCGCGGGAAAGATCGGCTATCAGGTCGAGCTTTCGGCGAAGGATCTGGAAAAGATCGTGCGGCTGAAATATGCGGATGTGATCACGGAATAATGATCCGGTGCCGAAAAGACAGCAGGGGCCGGATCAGTTCAGATCAGGCCGGTTCGGGCCGGGCATGCGAAAGAAGGGAGCGGAAATGATCTGTACGATTGAGAACGACCATCTTGTGGCAGAACTGAATACGCAGGGTGCTTATATTGAAAGGCTTATTAACAAAAAGACCGGGAAGGACCATATCTGGCAGTATGATCCCCGGTACTGGCCGAGAAGAACCTCCGTATGTTTCCCGATCATGAGCATTCTCAAAAATGATGAGACCGTTATTGACGGAAAAACATATCGTATGGAAAATCATGGTTTCCTGCGGGAGATGGAGCTGGAGATCATCTCATCGGGCAGGGAATCCGTGACCATGCGGGCCGTGTCAGACGAAATGACAAAAAAGCATTATCCTTATGACTTCTGTTTTGATGTGACATTCAGGCTGACGGACAACCGTCTGATCACGGAATATGAGGTTACGGATACCGGACAGGTCCCGATGCATTACTGTATCGGCGTCCACACCACCTACAAGGTTCCGATCGATGAGAATGACGATATGCAGGAGGATCTGTATATTCAGTTCCCGGAACGGGAAAAAGCCGGCGTTCATGTGGTGAAGGACGGGCTTCAGACGCATGCATACAGGCCGCTGCTCAATGATGAAGACCGGATCCCGCTGAAAAACGCTTTTGAGAACGGCGCGCTGATCTTTGAAACGGAAGACCTGAAATCGCGTACTGTCTCGATCGGGAGCCGCAGATCCGAATTCCGAACCATGGTTGATTTTTCGGGATGGAAGCAGATCGCGTTCTGGACCAAAACGGGAAACATGCCTTTCCTTTGCATAGAACCGATGACGGGACTGGCCGATTATGAAGATACGGACGGGCAGTTCCTTTCCAAACCGGATCTGATCACCCTGAAACCGGGAGAGAGCCGGACTCACAGATATGTGATCACAATAGTTTAAACTTTATTATTTATAAGGAGAACAGAAGAATGAACGAAGTATTGATGCAGATCAGAAAAACGGGAATCGTGCCGGTCGTGGTCCTTGATGACGCGAAGGATGCAAAAGCACTTGGACAGGCGCTTGTCGAAGGGGGACTTCCGTGCGCGGAGGTGACGTTCCGTACCGCCGCTGCCGAAGAAGCGATCAGAATCATGGCGCGTGAATTCCCGGATCTGCTTGTCGGCGCCGGCACGGTACTGACCATGGATCAGGCGGAAAGAGCCGTTGACGCGGGTGCGAAGTTTATGGTCAGTCCCGGATTTGATCCGCAGATCGTTGACTTTTGCC
>JAGCAV010000507.1 GCA_017652545.1 Lachnospiraceae bacterium | reverse complement strand
TGTGTGAATTTGACCAGCGGAAGGCCGCCGCCGTTATCCACCTGGGCGGAAAGCATGAAACGGATCTTATCAAGGGCCATCTCCGGAGCCAGGTGAATGATCCCCTGAATATCCTGTACCGTATCCCTGTAGCCATAGCCGTTGCGCAGTCCGCAGTACGTGAAGGAAGCCGCCCTGGACCAGATAAAGGTCATGAAGCAGTTCCAGGCATTCCAGGTATTGATCATGGTGTTCAGTTCCGGACTGGGCGTGCGGATCTGGAAACGGGAGAGTTTCCCATGCCAGTATTGCTTCAGCTCTTCCAGCTCCTTCTCACAGATCCGGGCAGGGGCTCCGGTCTTATCCGGACCCGCTTCATACCGGTCCATGATCGCCGCTGAATCCGTCCGGTTTTTCATTCCAAGGACGAAGGCGATCGTCTTTGAAGCTCCCGCTTCCAGCGTCAGTCTGGTACTCAGGGCACCGCAGCCGTTCTCATTGCACCCGTCAATGTTTCCGAGGTCTCCTCTCTCCACGCCTGCCGGATCGCCATATCCGTGATAACCTCCCAGGAAGGCTGCCCGGTCTCCGCACCAGGAAGAAACTTCTGCGCCTGCAAGGCCAAAGAAGCGCTCTTCCATGCCGTTCCCGTTCGCGCCGGTTTCCTTTCCCGTTCCCTCCAGGTTTCCGTGGACCAGGTGGCGGATCCGGTTCTTTTCAAAGGCAGTCCGGGTGATAAACTGGGAATACTGAAGATTCACCTGATCCTGCTCGTAATGGCTGTTGCTGGTAAACTCCGCATAGCCTGTCACAGTGATGTCCCGCACCTGCCCGGAACGGTTTTCCACGGTCAGTTCCCAGACTTCGTGCTCTTCATCCAGCGGGACATAGTAAGAGACCTTTGAAAAAATCCCGGCATAGTCCGCGCTGATCACAGAATAGCCGGTCCCGTGGCGGCATTCGCTCCCATACATGCTCAGGTCTTTTCCCACCGGCTGCCAGGAAGCTGACCAGAAATCTCTGCTTTCATTGTCGCGAAGATAGATATAACGGCCGGGGGTGTCGGATCCGTTGAAAACATAGCGCAGAATCCTTCCGCTGGCACCGGACCTTGCGAAGCTGTAGCCGCCGGCATTGCCCGAGATCAGCGCACCATATTTCGGGGAACCCAGATAGTTGGCCCATGGCGCAGGCGTATCCGGCCGTGTGATCACATATTCCCGATGTTCGTCATCAAAATATCCATACTGCATAAAACGTACGCGTCCTTTTTAAATTTCTTTCCGGAATCACTTCTTTTTGATCGCCTGATATACGATCCGCGAGATATCGGCGATCTGCGAGTCGTGTGTCCAGGCCGCACCCGGGTCTGTCACCATCACGACCAGAATGTACGGTGCCTTCTTCGCATAAACGATCGCGGCATCATGACAGGTCTCATCGGTCTCCCCGGTCTTGTTGGCCACGACCACGCCCGCCGGAATGCCGGCCGGGATCTTGGACCGCCGTGTCTGCCGTTTCAGAAGGCCTGCCATCAGCTTTGAGTACTTTTTGCTGACACACTTCCCGCGGTAGATCATTTCCAGGAGTTTTCCGCAGTCTCTGACCGTGGTCGTGTTTCCTTTCCTTCCGTCTCTGACAATGGTGCTGTTCGCCGCCAGTCCGACATCATGGACCACTTCGGTCTTTTTGAATCCGTTCTTTCTGATCCATTTGTTGAGTCTCTTCTTTCCGATCTTCCGGACGATCGTATTGAACGAATCGTTGTCACTGACCGTGATCATGATGTTCAGCAGACCGCTTACAGAGGAAAGCGCCAGCTTTTTTGCGTATACCCGGTCATAGGCCCCGGCCATGGCAAAGAGCTTGATCAGGCTTGCGGCGTACATCTTTTTGTTGTTGATCGTAAGGCTCTCACCCGTCTTCAGGTTTTTTACATAGACAGACCAGGTCCCGCCATACGTGCTCAGCACGGCATTCAGCTTTTTCTCCAGTTTTCGGAAGCGCTTGCTGTTTGCCGTTGTTTTGGTGCCGGCTGTTGAACCGGCGGAAACGGTCTGCGCGGCAGCAGGCGTTAACGTCTGCTCTGCCGGCTGGCTCTGATCAGTCTTCTGATCTTCACCGGCAGTCCCTGTCTGGCTGTCCGACTGACACGGATCAGCCGGCAGACCCTGACCGGCTGCTCCTGTCTGTCCCTGGTCTGCTCCCTGTGTCCCTGCTGCTGCGGGGTCAGGATTTCCGGCATCCGAAGCGTCGATGGCCCATACCGGAAAGGCTGTCATCCATACGCAAAGGACCAGCAGCCAGACCAGCCATCTTTTCCTGCCTGCTTTGTTCCCCTCACCTGTTTTCTTTCGTAAAATCATCTTTTATGTCCTATTTGGTCTTAAAGAATTTCTGAACGCCTCTCACGATTCCCTTCGCAATCCTGGACTGCGTGGCTGCCGAGTGGGAAGACCCCCGGTCTCCCACTTCTATATCAATGGATGGCACCGTTGAATAGGATGTCTGCGTCAGGTCTCCCGGGCTGTTTCCGCTTCCGTAGATCTTCACTCCGCTCTCGCGCATGCCGCTGATCACATTCTCTCCCAGCCGGTTGCATCCCCGCCAGTTGGAAGCAACGGGCTGCATGGCACGGTAGGAGGCGATGTCGGGCACGCCTATGAAATAGGCACCTTTGTCATTGGTCGTGGAATCATAGTGCAGCGCAATATGGCACTCCGCGTAGCAGTTGGCAAACAGCGTCCTGGCAATGTTGTCCAGCTGGACATTTGTGCTCTCGCGGATCATCAGAACATCAAAGCCCGCTTCCAGAAGCGCCGTCTTGAGCAGCTTTGCCAGAGACAGATTGGCGTCCGCCTCCGATGTCCCGTCCAGGAAGACCGTCCCCGAAGAGACGGAAGTCGCATATTTCGCGCCGGCCTCCGTGCTTCCGCCCGTCACCTTCAGGGATCCGTCGGGATGGCAGAGGGTATAAACACTCTCTCCGCCGCTGGTCCCGTGCCCTGCATTGACGCATACCACATGGCCGTTCGAATTGGCGGCCCGGTACAGTTTTACAGTACTTGTATGGATCTTTGAGTTGCCCGCAAACCGCCAGGACGGATTCCACTTAAGCGTCTCAACACTGGGTTTTTTATTACCCACAGTAACCTGGACCTTCTTTTTCCGCCCGTTTGCCCGCACGGTAATGACGGCCTCTCCTGCGGCTTTTCCCTTAACGCGTCCCCATTTGTTCACGGATGCCACCTCGGGATTGCTGCTCACATAGGTTTTCTATCCGGAGGACGGCACCGTGCTCACACTGATTTTTTGGGTTCCCCCCGGTGACAGATAGATTTTGCCTAGTGTAAGCAGCGTCAGCGTCGGCCTTTTGACAGTGACCTTGCAGGTCGCTTTTTTTCCGCCGGCCTTCACAATGATGGTTGCGTTTCCCTTTTTAAGAGCCGTTACCAGACCCTTCTCATCGACCTGCGCGATCCCCGGCCTGCTGCTCTTAAAAGTAACCTCTTCATCACCGAGAACTGCTTTGTTCTTTACCTTCAGTCTGAAAGTATTGCTCCCCTCCGCACCGGCGTACAGTTCCACCTTGCTTTTGTTCAGCTTCAGACCCTTCTGCGCAGCGCCGGCCCAGGCCGGCATCAGGACAGACAAAACCAGTGTGGTCAGAACAAGCTGTAAGAGCCGTCTTTGCCGTTTTGTCAAAGTATGCCCTCTCATCTTCCTTTATGGCTCCTTTCTGTCCGGACATGGCCTGCTGCCGGACATAAGTAATCCTCTTCAGAGACGGATCACAGTGACCCGCCTTTAGCGATTATAGCAAATATTGAGCTGGGGGGAAAGAGGCTGACGCTGTGTCAGCAGGGTGGTTCATTCGCTCAATTTCCGCTAAATAAAGAAGACAGGGCACCTTCGC
>JAGCAV010000506.1 GCA_017652545.1 Lachnospiraceae bacterium | reverse complement strand
CATATCCTCATTAAAAATCGTTCGTTTTTCAAAGCCGCCAAGCTCAAGATATGTATTGCGCCGGTAAGCCGCGCAGACATTGGAGCAGAAGAAGGTCTTGATCCCCAATGTGCCCAGGTCATCCTTTGTTTTCTTTATACTCTGGTCAGGATAATTGAACTGTCTGGTAAACCGCTCGCATATCCCCGCTGACGGATCCGGCAGCTGCCTGCCATAGGCACAGGCGACCTGCTCATCCGAGAAGGGAGCCGTCAGATATTCAAAAAGCCGGCGGTCAGCCGGAAGGGCATCCATCGTCATGAATACCAGCAGGTCGCTCGTGCAGCCGGCTGCTGCCATATCACGGGTCCCGCCATGGTCAAATTCCTCCGGCGTGGTCCGCATGCATGTGATCCTGCCGGTCCGCGAACTTCTCTTTCTTTCCAGCCGTTCAAACTCGCAGACCGCCTTCTCCAGGCATTTGCTGCCTTCCCGGGAAACTGTTTCGACCAGGAGGATCCTTTCAGGAAGGACCGTCTGAAGCGCCACCCGCCTCATCAGTTCCGCAAACCGTTCATCCGGCCTGTAGACCGGAATAATCAGTGAAAAAGTCTTCACTTTGTTACACTCCATATTGAGCAGTTACTCAACACTCCAACTCCACTCTTCACTCTCCAAACTCCACACTCGTCAATAGATCCCCGTTCTCGCGCTGATCTCATTGCTGACGGACTGTACCGTCTCTGACGGCACATAAGCCGTATCGCCAAACAGGAAGGCATGAAGCTGCGTCACATTGCGGGCCAGGTTCACCGGGATCACGCAATCTCCCGCATCCACATTGGCACTGGTCTGATCAAACGGGAAACCGGCCTGCTCGCCGATCCTGTAGGACCCGATGCCTGTCGCCATCGCGATCAGTTCCACGCTGTCCATACTCGTCGCGATCTGCGGCAGCATGGTATTTGCGATCGAAAGCAGCGCGGCAGGACCCTGCCGGATCGCTTTCTGATATGCCAGCGTCAGGACCGTCCGCTGCCGTTCCGTGCGCTTGAAATCCCAGCCTTCCGTATAGCGGATCCGGCAGTAAGCGAGTGCCTGGATCCCGTCAAGATGAACATATCCCGAGCTGTAGAGCGGCGTGTATGAGACGCCGGTCACCTGCTGGTTCTCCACACAGTAGCCGTTGATATAGTTCATCTCCTCATCCGTGATCTCAAGATCGATTCCGCCAAGCAGATCGATGACTTTCACGACCGCGTTAAAGTTGACAGCCACATAATCCCTGATATCCAGGTCCAGATTCTTGTTCAGCATATTGATGGAGCGCTCCGGCCCGCCATAAAAATAGCACTCCGTGGCTTTCCGGAATTCTCCGTTGGTATTGTCCAGATAGGTATCCCTGTATACGGAAACGATCTTCACCTCTTTGGTGCGTCTGTTCAGGGACAGGATCATGATCGTGTCACTGTGGCAGTCCGATGTAAGCTGTCCGGTTCTGGAATCCACCCCGTACAGAACGAAGTTCGTATAGCCGCTGTGGCCGATCAGGCCGCTGTTCGTCAGGATCTCTCCAAGTTTTGTATGCCTGATCCTTCCCAGATTCGCGAACACGAAGATCACAGCCGCCAGGATCAGGACCAGAAACAGTTCCAGAATAAACATTCCGAAACGGTGTTTTTTCCTTCTTCCCGGTCTGTCACTCATCCGGCGTCCGTATTCCATGGGACGAGCGTATCCTGACGGAGCCGGCCCCTCCTGGTAATGCTCCTCCATCCGAAGTCTTTCCGACCGTCTGTAGGAACGGCCTTCATCCGGATAACCGTCCATTCTGGCATCATACCGGGAAGCACCGGAAGACCGTTCATATCCTCGCTGGTTATAATACTGGGCATTTCCAGGCCGGGCTG
>JAGCAV010000505.1 GCA_017652545.1 Lachnospiraceae bacterium | reverse complement strand
GATCGACTGGAGAGACAGATTTTGCATGTAATTATCATCCAGGTAGTGCTTCACTTCCCGGATCAGTGTGGATATATCCCCGGCTTCCATGCGGGGTACCTTTGAAGAGCGGACCATGTGCAGGACCTGCGTGATCACGGACATCATCAGATAATGACAGACTTCCTGGGATTCCGGCCTGTTTTCTGAAAGATGCTCAAAGATGGACTGAAACAGCTGGTTAAACAGCGGTTCGGCAGAAAGGGCAGGGAAGACAGGACATACATCATTGGCAATCAGATGATTTTTGGGAAGATTTTCCAGCAGAAGGTCATCCATGCTGATGGCATAATAAGATACGGTGTCGTTCTCATCAAGGATATCTTCATGAAGCATATCGCAGTTTGTGACGATCAGGTCCCCCTTTCTGACAGGGAAAACGTGATCTCCGACGACATATCTGGAGGCGCCGTCGTAAACGAAAAGAATTTCACAGCAGTCATTGTGTCTGTGAAGAGCCCTGGTGCGGTGACCATATTCCATGTGGACATTGCTCGCAGACAGAAGGCGCGGCATGGTCCCGGCCTGAAAAGATGAAACATATTCCTGCTTTGCAAAACACTGAATCATAAAAGACCTCCTGTCAGAAGATCCGGTTTTTTCAGGAGTACGGGAATATGCACTGCGGCACTCGCCGCATCACTTCGGGTCATCCTGATCTTAATGATTTGTACAATTATTATAACACAATCGCTGGTCCGGATTCAACACGAGGGGTCAGCTCAGCGAACGGCAGTGAACGGCAGGATGCTGTTTGTACAAGACAGTCTGTTAAGGAGGTAAATGAGATGGCGGAACTGAAGATCGGTCTTGTGGGGACCGGAGCGATCGGAAGGACACATATTGACAGGATCAATAACCGTCTGCAGGGAGGGCGTGTGATCGGATGCGCGGACGTTGCCGTTGACTTTGGAAAGAGCATAGCGGAGAAATTCGGCATCAGGGGATATGACAGTCCGGAGGAGATGATCCATGATCCTCAGATCGAAGCAGTCGTCGTCACCGCAGCAGATGCCTGGCACGCGCCGTTTGTGCTGGAGGCAATCAAAGCACGTAAACCGGTATTCTGTGAGAAGCCGCTCTCCCCTACGCCGGAATTGTGCAGGGAAATCGTCGACGCGGAGATGGCCGGAGGAAAGCAGCTGGTACAGGTCGGTTTTATGCGCCGCTATGATCCCGGCTATGTCCAGCTTAAAAAACTGATCGATTCGGGCAAATACGGAGCGCCGCTTGTTCTGCACTGCTGCCACCACAATTACGACGACGGCGGCATCGGGTGGAAAACACCCATGTCCGTTGAGAACTCCATGATCCATGAGATCGATGTCCTTCGCTGGCTCCTCGGAGAGAACTATGCAAAGGTGGATGTCATTTTTCCGAGAACCTCCAGAAACGCGCAGGGATGCAAAGATCCGCAGATCATGCGCCTGACCACGGAGTCCGGGACCTACATTGAGGTGGAATCCTTTGTGTTCTCCCATTACGGATACGATGTCCGCTGTGAGATTGTCTGCGAAGAGGGCGTCCTTAATCTTCCGGAGCCTCCCTATGCCATGGTCCGTACGAATGATGCCAGGGTCACGCCGATCTGTCATGACTGGTCAGAGCGTTTCCCGGATGCTTACAACATCGAATTCCAGAACTGGATCAACGCCAGTAAGGAAGGGCGTGTCGACGGACCCACCGCCTGGGACGGCTATGTGGCGCAGATCACAGCCGGGTGCGCTTCCAGGGCACGTGATACGGGTACTTCGGTGGATATTGTGATACCTGAAATGCCTGCATTTTATAAAAAGTGAGGACCATAAAGGACCACATATGAAAGGTCATCATCCGGCCGGCTTGACAAAGCTGTTTGAATTATCCATAATATTCTTATCTATATGGAACAATTAAGAATCACAAAAGTGTATTTACTTATTTTACCTGAAAGGAGAAAAGAATGTCAGAAAAAATCAGAATCGGTTTATTGGGAGCAGGCCGTATCGGCAAACTGCATGGAACAAACCTGATGAATTACGTTCCGGATGCGGAAGTAGTCATGGTTGCGGATCCGTTTATGAACGATGCCATGGAAGCCTGGGCAAAAGGGATCGGAATTCCCAAATGCACAAAGGATGCGGATGAGGTGTTCGCTTCTCCCGACGTCGATGCAGTTTTCATCTGCTCTTCTACAGATACGCATGCCGACTTTATCGTAAAAGCCGCAAAAGCCGGCAAGGATATTTTCTGCGAAAAACCGATCCACTATGATATTCCGAAGATCAAAGAAGCGCTGGCTGCTGCAGAGGAAGCAGGCGTCAAGCTTCAGATCGGCTTTGTCCGCAGATTTGACCACAATCACAAAGCGGTTCGCGATGTGGCTGTCTCCGGAGATCTCGGCAGGGTCTATGTCGTAAAAGTGACCTCCCGTGATCCGGAAGGTCCCCCCGAAGCGTACATTAAGGTATCCGGCGGCATCTTCAATGACATGATGATCCATGACTTTGATATGGTCCGTTATCTTTCCGACAGCGAAGTGACGGAAGTCAATACCGTCGGCGCGATCCTGACAGATCCTGTCTACGGGAAATATGACGATGTCGACACGGCGATCGTAACCCTGAAGTTCGCGAACGGCGCGATCGGTGTGATCGACAACTGCCGTACCGCACCCTATGGCTATGACCAGCGTGTGGAAGTCCACTGCGAGAAGGGCTGCGTACAGGATCGCAACGATCTTGAGAACGAGGCGTTCATCAGCAGAGGCGACGGCGTGTTCTCTGCAAAACCGACATGGTTCTTCCTGGAGCGCTATAATGACGCTTTCATCGCGGAAGAAAAAGCATTTATCAAATGCATCAAGGAAGACCTGCCCGTGCCCGTGAACGGAAATGACGGCCTGCAGCCGGTCCGGATCGCCGCCGCGGCGAAGAAGTCCCTGCTCGAAGGAAGACCCGTTAAGATGGAGGAGATCGAGGCGTAAGCAGACTGCGCGTCAGACTGGACTCCAGATGCAGAAGACACATGGATAACACATGGATATAAGAGGAGAGCTGCCGGATTGGCGGCTCTCTTTTATGCAAAAAAGACCGGCCGCATGACCTGATGCGGCCGGTCTTCTTTTCGGTGCGCCTGGCGGCGCACGTTTCTAAAGGGTGAAAGTCCCGAATCCGCCCGGTAGTGGGAAGGATATAGCCGAAGGCAAGGGTGTCCACCGTGAGGTGGGATCTGAAGGAAGCCGG
>JAGCAV010000504.1 GCA_017652545.1 Lachnospiraceae bacterium | reverse complement strand
CCCATGCGGACCGGCACTTCCTTCCCGTCCAGGTATGCCAGGATCCGGCTGTCTTCCGGTGTATTGGTCTCAAAATAACCCTGCAGGACATACAGATCCGGATCACTTCTGTGAAATCTTGCGAGACTGACAACAAAGCTGTGATTCATATATCCAATCCTCAGTACAGTGAAAACGGCGCCTTGTCCATTTCGAAATTGGGGTTATAATACGGATCTCCCGCGTCGAGCACATCTCCCCAGTCCTGCCTGAAACGGCTGACCTCCCGGTCAAACCTTTCCTTCTTCTGAGGCGTATCCTCATATCCTCTGGAAAGAGACTCGTAATGATGCCACAATGACCATGGCGTATAGACGTTCAGGTAGCCGGCCTTCCTTGCGCGCAGACAGAAATCCACGTCGTTCAGGGCTACGGCATAGTCTTCGTTGAGACCGCCAAGTGAAGCATACACATCAGCGCGGACCATCAGGCAGGCAGCCGTGACCGCACTGTAATTGCATACCATCAGCGGCCGCATCATGAAGCCCGGGCTGTTCGCGTCGATTCCGACAAACACATGCCCGGCAAAGCCTCCGAACCCCAGTACGATCCCGGCATGCTGTACCGTGCCGTTGCCGTACAGCAGTTTCGCCCCGACACAGGCAACATCCTCACGGCAGGCAAAACCCGCCATCTCCCGGATGCTCCCGGGCCGGATCAGCTGTGTGTCATTATTCAGCAGCAGAAGCAGACTGCCCTTTGCCGCTGCCGCACCGAAGTTGTTGATCTTTGAATAGTTGAATTCCCCTTCATATGTGATCACGCGCAGCGCATCCCAGCGCCTGGCCGCGTCCCTGTAATAGGCAAAGGTTTCCGGCTTTTCACTGTTGTTCTCCACCACGATCACTTCCAGATCCTTAAAGCTGCTCTTCTCAAAAACAGAGCGCAGGCAGCGGTCAAGGTCCTTTACGTGATCCTTGTTGGGAATGATCACGGAGACCAGCGTGTTTTTCGGGATCGGATACAGCACACGGTTGATCCCCCAGTATTTGCTGCGCCTGACCTTTGCCCCCAGGCCGAGCCGCGTAACATGCGCCTCCACAGCGGCTCTCCCCGCCTCGTAGGCGTACAGCTTGCTCTCCGGATTCTGTGCCGTTGAGCTCTCATGGCTTCTCCAGTGGTACAGAATCCTGGGAATGTGGACGATCTGCCCGGCCTGTTCCGTGCAGCGGAGGATCAGGTCGTAATCCTGTGCTCCGTCATACCGGCTGTCAAACCGGCCGACGCGCTCAAACAGCTCCCGCTTCACCACGAACAGATGGGTGATATAGTTGTGGGAGCGAAGCAGATCCGGGGAAAATTCCGGCTTGAGGTTCGGTTCAAAATGATCCGTCCCGAGCATGTTGACCTTGTCCTCATCCGTATAGAGGACAGAAGCCCCGGTTACGCTGATCGCCTGTGCCACCTCGAACAGCGCGTCAGGCGCGAGCAGATCATCATGATCAAGCATCGTGATATACTCACCGAGAGCCATCTCGGCGGCGGCATTCGTATTCGCAGAGATCCCTTTGTTTTCGGAAAGGATCCGCAGCTTGATCCGGGGATCCTGCCGGCTGTACTCGCGGATGATCTGCGCGCACGCCCCCGCCGCGCCTGTCCGGACGGCGTCCTCAGGCATATCCCCCGATGCGTCGGCAATACACAGTTCCCAGTTCCCGTAGCTTTGCGCCTGCACGGAAGCGATCATCTCCCGAAGGTAGTTCTCCGGGGTCCGGTAAACAGGAACAAGGATGCTGATCTTTGGCATGGCAGGAAGGATCATCCTGCGCTGATCATCGAGTGTCTTTGCGTCTGCCCTGTGGTTTTCCAGCCACTCCTGGTACTTTTTCGGCCCGGCATTCTTATCTGCGAACAGTTTTGTTCCCCGAACCCGGGCCATGGTAAAATTTCTTGCTCTGCGAAGCCCCTCCGTGGCCTTGTATGCCTTTGTGGAACGAATGGCTTCGATCCGTCTGCGCAGGCTTTCCATCTCCGTGTAGTAGGCGTCCCTTTCCGCCTTGATCCGGTCGAGACGGTCCAGCTCATCATAAAGGTTGACGGTTTCCAGTTCTCCTTCAATGACAAGCCGCCAGGCTCTGGTATGCCGGTCCCTCCGGTCCATCGCCCGCAGCGCGTCCATATCCAGTTCAATATCGTAAACCGGGTCCATGGTGAAAAAGCTGTCCCAGCCATCCTCCCCGGTATATCCGTTTACCGGGCGGATCTTCGCCAGCGCAGCTGCCCTGACCGAACGGATCCTGATCCTGCAGATCACATTTTCAAGCGGATCCCAGCGAAGATGCACGATCCCCGCAGGTCTGCTGTCGAAATCCTCCAGGTCAAAGGCAACGGAAAAAGCCTTCGTCGAATCAACGCTCAGCCCGGTCGTAAGCGGCAGCTGTCCGTCCTGAAGCGAAAGCATGCTGACGAATTCCGTCTCGCCCGGCCGTTTCTGAATGCCCAGGACAGCTCTCGCATCCGTAAAGCCCGGGCTGATCTGCCCGTACAGTTCCCGCAGGGGAACGCGGTCCCCCTTCACGTGCTTCTGCCATGCCGCTTCCATGTCCAGGAAGGTGCGGATCTCCTCCTGGGTAAATCCCTGTGCCGCACAGCACATGGCGGCATTCTCCTCACCCAGACACCTTGCCGCGAAATAATGCCAGATCCTGAACAGCACGAACCGGAGCGGAACCGGAAAATCAACTGTCCACTCATAATCGATCCGCGTGTAGCTGCCGCCTTCGCCGCGCACAAAATTCTCGGCAACCATGT
>JAGCAV010000503.1 GCA_017652545.1 Lachnospiraceae bacterium | reverse complement strand
CAGGAAACACCAGGATCACGGCGGCGGAGCATTCCGGGAAGCACAGCGTTTGTTCCGGCTGCAGCAGGCCTGATGATCGCGGCACGGATCATCTCGGATCTGGCCGGGAGATAAGTAGTACAGGTTTCGTCACAACGATAACAGAAAACAGTACAGAAGCACAATGGGAGGAAGAGCATGGACTGCATTATCATCGGAATTGCGGGGGGCACAGGTTCGGGCAAATCTACCTTTACAAACAGGCTGAAGGCGGAATTCGGTGACGAGGTATCGGTGGTTTACCATGACAATTATTATAAACGGCAGGACAATCTGTCTTTTGAGGAGCGCAAAAAGCAGAATTATGACCATCCGGACGCATTTGAGACGTCGCTTCTGATCGAGCACATAGGAAAGCTGAAAAACGGTGAATCGATCGAATGCCCGGTCTATGATTACAGCCAGCACAACCGTTCTGACGAGACGATCAGGATCGAGCCCAGGAAGATCATCCTGATCGAGGGTATTCTGGTGCTGGCGGATCCGAGGCTCCGGGATCTTCTGGATATCAAGATTTTTGTTGAGGCGGACGCCGACGAGCGCATTCTGCGCAGGATCGTGCGGGATGTCAAGGAGAGGGGAAGAGACCTGGACAACATCGTGTCGCAGTACCTGACGACAGTCAAGCCGATGCACTACATGTATGTGGAGCCTACAAAGGCACGGGCGGATATCATCATCAACAGCGGCCTGAATGATGTCGCCTTCGATATCATGCGTTCCAAGATCCAGCTGATGCTCCGGCCGCTGGTGCACGCGGAGTATGGGATCTAGAACCCTCTGATATCAGTTGCGAAAATACCCGTCAGATGATAGTATATCTGAGATTGTGGAAAAGCGTGTAAAGACAATTGCGGCACAGGCATCACAGCTGCACCGAGGATAATAAATATGAAGATACTGACATTTGCCATTCCCTGCTATAATTCGGCGGCTTACATGTCAAAGTGTATTGAATCTTTACTTCCGGCAGGGGATGATGTTGAGATCCTTGTCATTAATGACGGGTCGACGAAGGACAATACATCCGAGATCGCCAAAGAGTATGAAAACCGGTATCCCGGGATCGTCAGGGCGATCGATCAGGAGAACAAGGGACACGGCGGGGCTGTCAACACAGGAATCCGCAATGCCTCCGGCCTGTATTTCAAAGTCGTTGACAGCGATGACTGGGCGGATCCCGATGCGCTGCTTAAGATCGTAAACAAACTGAAGGAGCTGGAATACGCCGGAACGCCGGCAGACATGCTTCTGGCGAATTTTATTTACGACAAAGAGGGTGCGAAGCGGAAAAAGGTCATGCATTTCCGTCATGTTTTCCCGACGGACGAGGTGTTCGGCTGGTCAGCCATGCGGCATATGAAAGCGACGCAGTACATCCTGATGCATAACATTTTCTTCAGGATGAGTACCCTCAAAAAGAGCGGACTGGAGCTGCCGGAGCACATGTTCTATGTGGATAATATCTTCGCGTTTCAGCCCTATCCGTATGTGAACACCATCTGCTATATGGATGTCAATTTCTATCACTACTACATCGGACGGGAAGACCAGTCCGTCAATGAGCAGGTGATGATCAGCCGGATCGACCAGCAGATCGCTGTCAATAAGATCATGATCGACATCATGGCTTCCCAGGATTTCAGGCACAAGGATCCGCATGTCAGGAAGGTGATGCTGATCTATCTGGACAAGATCATGGGCGTGACATCCGCGCTCTGCCTTGTCAGCGGGACAGAGGAAAACCTCGCGAAAAAGAAAGAGGTCTGGCTCTATCTAAAAAAGAAAAGCAGGCGGATCTACCGGCAGCTTCGCTGGACAACAATGGGACTGACGCTGAACCTGCCGGGCCGTCTGGGCAGAAAGACCTCGGTGAGGGGATATAAGATCGCGAGAAAGCTGGTCGGGTTTAACTGAGGGTGATATGGGGGCTGTGGAACGGTTCTTATATAATTCATAAAGTATTGAGCAAAGAGAGAAGTGAAAAGATGAGTGAGACAAACGTAAAAGAGACTGCAGCAAACGAGACAAAAGAAGTGAAGAGCCGCAACTTTATTGAGCAGATCATCGACAGGGATCTTGCGGAGGGAAAGGTGAAGGAGATCTGCACCCGTTTTCCGCCGGAACCCAACGGATATCTGCACATCGGACATGCCAAATCGATCCTGCTGAATTACGGCCTGGCACAGGAGTATCACGGGCGCTTTAATCTTCGCTTTGACGATACGAACCCCACCAAGGAAAAGACGGAGTTCGTCGAATCGATCAAGGAGGATATTGCCTGGCTCGGTGCTGACTGGGAAGACAGACTCTATTTTGCTTCCGATTATTTTGAAAAGATGTACGAGTGTGCCGAACTTCTGATCAAAAAGGGCAAGGCGTTCGTCTGCGAACTGTCAGCCGATGAGATCAGGGAGTACAGGGGAACACTGACCGAGCCGGGAAAGAACAGCCCGTATCGTGACAGGAGCGTGGAAGAGAACCTGGACCTGTTCCGGAGGATGAGAGCCGGTGAGTTCGAGGACGGCAGCAAAGTCCTTCGTGCGAAGATCGATATGGCTTCCCCCAATATCAACATGCGGGACCCGGTGATCTACCGTGTGGCCAGGATCACTCATCACAACACAGGTGACAAGTGGTGCATTTATCCGATGTATGACTTCGCGCATCCGATCGAGGATGCCGTGGAGGGCGTGACCCATTCCATCTGCACGCTGGAGTTTGAAGACCACAGGCCGCTTTACGACTGGGTCGTGCGCGAGTGCGAATTTGAGAATCCGCCCCAGCAGATCGAGTTTGCCAAGATGTATCTGACGAATGTGGTCACCGGCAAACGCTATATCAAGAGGCTGGTGGAGGACGGCATCGTGGACGGCTGGAATGATCCCCGTCTGGTGACCATCGCTGCTCTGAAGAGAAGGGGCTTCACACCTGAGTCCATAAAGCTGTTCGTTGACCTGTCCGGCGTGAGCAAGAGCAACAGCTCTTCAGATTACGCGATGCTCGAGTATTGCATCAGGGAAGACCTGAAATTGAAAAAGCCGAGAGTCATGGCCGTTCTGGAGCCGCTGAAGGTCATCATTGACAATTATCCGGCGGATACGGTCGAGGAGCTGGAGATCGACAACAACCTGGAGAATCCGGAACTCGGAAAACGTATGGTGCCCTTCGGCAGGGAGCTGTACATTAACAGGGACGACTTCATGGAAGTGCCGGCCAAAAAGTATTTCAGGATGTTCCCGGGCAACGAAGTGCGCCTGATGGGTGCGTACTTTGTGACCTGCACCGGTGTGGACAAGGATGAACAGGGCAATATTACGGCGGTCCACTGCACCTATGACCCGGCGAGCAGGGGCGGCAACAGCCCGGACGGCAGAAAGGTCAAAGGTACGATCCACTGGGTCTGCGCCAGCACAGCTGTGAAGGCGGAGGTCAGGCTGTATGAGAACCTGATCGATGAGTCAAAGGGCGTCTATAATGAAGACGGAAGCCTGAACCTGAATCCGAATTCCATCACAGTCCTGAAGGACTGCTACCTTGAACCGTCGCTGAAAGACGCGAAGCCCTATGACAAGTTCCAGTTCGTCCGTACCGGGTTCTTCAGTGTGGATCCGCAGGATTCAAAGGAAGGCGCGCTGGTGTTCAACAGGGTCGTTTCCCTGAAGAGCTCCTTCAATCTGCCCGCTCAGCAGTAACAGAAGACATTTTGCCCTCCCGGCGGCAAACAAACGAAAAGAACATGGTCAGCAGGACATGAACAGAACAGACAGCATCTCAAATCAGAAGAATTCATGTTTTTACGACGCGGTTTCAGACTTCATCTTTATGGAGGACGAACCGCGTCCTTGTGATGTGATTTTTGTTCCGGGGAATAATCTGCCCGATCTTGCGGTCAGGGCGGCGCAGCTTTACCGCGAGGGTTATGCAAGGTATGTCCTGCCCTCCGGAAAATACAGCAAGCTCGTTGGTAAGTTCCGGCAGAACGGACAGGCGCAGGACGGGAAGACGGGCCCGGAAGAAGCGTTTGAGACCGAGTGGGCTTTCATGAGGGGGATCCTTCTGGCGGAGGGTGTTCCCGATGAGGCAATCCTGAAAGAGGACCAGGCCACTTATACCTGGCAGAACGCCATTTTTTCCAGGCGGGTCCTGGAGAAGAAGGGTCTGCCCTTTGATACGGCTATCCTGTGCTGTCAGGCTTACCATTCAAGACGGGCATGGATGTATTACAAGCAGCAGTTCCCGGAGACACAGATTCTGGTGGTGCCCGTGACGACCAGAGGGATTACACGGGATAACTGGTATTATTCAAAAGAGAAGACGGATGTGGTTCTCGGAGAGATGAGCCGGATCGGAGAGCAGTTTCACTGCTGTTTGCCGCTGATATGAATACTTTATATTTTACACTGAGTGAAAAAATAGAATCTTTACGCAGAAGATCCCCATTCACAACGAGTTTTCTCAAGGTTTTTGCCATGATCTCCATGCTGGTGGACCACACCGCGGCAACCGTGGTGGCGCACATGAGATATGCTCCCTGGATCGTTCAGTATCCCTGGCTGGCAGCCCATATCACGCAGATCTATAAGTATATGCGCCGGTTCGGGAGACTTGCTTTCCCGATCTACTGTTTCTTTATTGTGGAAGGCTATTTCCGAACCCGGAATGTGAAAAAGTATGTGTTAAGACTTCTGGCGCTGGCGCTGATCTCAGAATTTCCGTTTGATTATGCCCTTCATCACGGTCAGCGCTTTTTTGAAAAACAGAATGTATACTGGACACTGCTGATCGGCCTTCTGGTCGTCTGGTGCATCAACGAGCTGTTCCGGGGTCAGACGGCCATCCAGCTGATCATCATGATCAACGGGCTGCTGCTTGCCAAAGTCATGCGGACGGATTACCAGTACCACGGGGTCTTCCTGATCGAAATGCTCTATATCACACGCTTTTCACCGCTGATCCGAAGCCTGTGCGGCGGGACCTATCTCGACTGGTATGAGGGGTTCCCGACATCCCTCTCCATGGTGATGACCTTCTTTTACAATAACAGGAGGGGCAGGCCGATGAAGAAACTGTTCTATTTCTTCTATCCGGTGCACCTGATGGTCCTGGGGATCATCACCTATGTGATCATGAAATAACGGGGAAGTCCCCGGCAGAGAGGTCCTTTCCGGACATTTGTTAGCACTCAGTAAAACTGAGTGCTAATTTTTTCTTGACTTTGCCAATCTATGGTATTAGACTATCGTCGTTAAGACATACAGAATCATACACGACAAGGAGTTGATTATAAGATGAGTACGAGAACAGGCAATCTTTCTATTAACAGCGAAAACATGCTGCCGATCATCAAGAAATGGATGTATTCGGATCATGACATTTTCGTCAGGGAAATGATCTCCAACGGGTGCGACGCGATCACAAAACTGCGCAAGCTGGCCATGCTCAGTGAGTATGAGTATCCGGAAGATCATAAGGACAGCATTCAGGTCATTGTGGATCCGGATACAAAGACACTGAAATTCATCGATACCGGACTGGGCATGACAGCCGGTGAAGTGGAAGAGTACATCACACAGATCGCCTTCTCCGGTGCGACCGCATTTCTTGAAAAATACAAGGATAAGACGGATAAGGATGAGATCATCGGCCATTTCGGCCTCGGCTTCTTCTCGGCGTTCATGGTCTCGGATATGGTCGAGATCGATACCCTGTCCTATCAGAAGGACGCGCAGCCTGTACACTGGGAATGCGACGGCGGATCTGAATATGTGATCGAGGATGGCACCTTTGACCGGGTGGGCACCTGCATCACGCTGCATCTGAATGAGGACAGCGTAGAGTTCTCAAACGAATACCGCATGCGGGAAGTGCTGCAGAAATACTGCGGTTTCATGCCGGTCGAGATCTACCTGTCCAGGGCAAATGCCGAGCAGGCTTATGAGACCATCGATGAAGAAGACCTTCGCGATGATGATGTCGTGGTGGAGCGGATCCATGAGGAAGCCAGGACCGAGGAGCGTGAAAACGAGAACGGTGAAAAGGAAACGGTGGAGATCTCTCCTGCTTTAGACCGCGTGAAGATCAATAAGCGTCCGGTTCCTGTCAATGATACGGCCCCGCTGTGGACAAAGCACCCCAACGAGTGTACGGATGAGGAATACAGGGACTTCTATCGCAAGGTGTTTGCGGATTACAAGGAGCCGCTGTTCTGGATCCATCTGAACATGGATTATCCGTTCAACCTGAAAGGCATCCTTTATTTCCCGAAGATCAATCTTGAGTATGAGACCATCGAGGGAACCATCAAGCTGTACAACAACCAGGTCTTCATCGCCGACAATATCAAGGAAGTCATTCCGGAGTTCCTGATGCTCTTAAAGGGTGTGATCGACTGTCCGGATCTGCCGTTGAATGTGTCAAGAAGCGCGCTGCAGAACGACGGCTTTGTCAAAAAGATCGCGGACTATATCACAAAGAAGGTGGCGGACAAGCTCTCCGGCATGTGCAAGACAGACCGTGAGAACTATGAAAAGTACTGGGACGATATCAGCCCGTTCATCAAATTCGGCTGCCTGAAGGATGAGAAGTTCTCAGAGCGAATGATGGATTACATCCTTTATAAGGATATCGACGGGAAGTACAGTACACAGAAGGAATATCTGGAAGCGATCAGACCGGCGCAGAAGCTCGATGTGGACGAAGACGCTGCACAGGAGAAGGAAGATGTTCCTGAGAGTGAAGCGGCCGGGGAAGAAACAAAGGACGGCGCTTCAGAAGAAGATAAGGAAAAGGAACCGGAAAAGACCACGATCTTCTATGTGACCGACGAACAGCAGCAGGGACAGTATATCAACATGTTCCGGGAAAACGGGCAGAATGCCGTTATCCTGAAGCACAGCATCGATTCTGCCTTTATTACGCATGTGGAGCAGAAGGATGAGACTGTCAGGTTCCAGAGGATCGATGCCGACATCAATGAAGCTGTCCGGGAAGAGGACGATGAGGATCTGACTGCGCTGCAGGACAGCCTGAAGGAACTCTTTGGCAAAGCGCTCGGGAACGACAAGCTGGAGATCAGGGTCGAGAAGCTTAAGAACCCGGAGGTCTCCTCTGTCCTTACGCTTTCAGAGGAGAGCCGCAGGATGCAGGAAATGATGAAGATGTACAACATGTACGGCATGGACCTCGGAAACATGGCCAAGGCACCGGGCACGCTGGTCCTGAATGCGAACCACCCCCTGGTCAAATACATCTTTGAGCACAAGCGCTCCAAGAATGTCCCTCTGATCTGCCAGCAGCTCTATGACCTTT
>JAGCAV010000052.1 GCA_017652545.1 Lachnospiraceae bacterium | reverse complement strand
GTCCCAACTCTGCAACCAGATCCTGCCTGCCCGGAAGATCCTTCCCCGCCAGCACCAGCACCACCATGATCTGTCCGCTTGCAAAGCCTTTCCTGATCACGACATGGCGGACCAGCCCTTTCCCGGTCAGCTCATCATAGGGCTCTATCCGGTTTTTCTTCATATGTGCGAGAACGATATCCAGGATCTTCGCATTCTCCGGCACACCGAGCAGGCAGTCCCGGCAGTCAATGATGCTGTGGGTCCGCCCCGCGTAAAACCCTGCAACAGGATTTCCATCCTTATCCCGGCCGACCGGATACTGCGCCTTATTGCGGTACCGGAAAGGATCATCCATCCCGAGGATCGGTTCCATGATACCCGCCTTGGCGGCAAACATCGTTTCGGGAAATCCTCCGATCCGGATCAGACAGTTCTTCACCTTCTCCTGCTTGTACCCAAGCTGTGCCTGATAATCCATCATCTGGATCTGGCATCCGCCGCAGGGTCTCGCCACCGGACAGGGCGGCGTGACTCTGTCCGGACTGTCCTCCAGGATCCGCATCACCCTGCCGTAGGCATAGGTTTTTTTCACCTTTATGATCAGTGCGCTTACCAGGTCTCCGATCACGGTATCTTTCACAAATACCGCCATGCCCCCGGCATGGCCGACACCCAGGCCTTCCTGTGTAAAATCCGTTATCCGCAATTCCACCAGATCATTTTTCTGCATATTGTCTCTTCCCCGCATGTCCGCAAACGGATTCGATGAAAAATATCCCGGCCGTTTTCTGGCTCCGGCCGGGATATCATATGTCATAATGAATTTACAAAACGCGGTATGTGTCCGTTATTCCGTCACAAACTCGGCAACGCTCTCGGACATCGCCTCACCGGCGCCTTCTGTCAGGGCTTCCGTAGCCGGCTCGGTCTCATAGTTGAGCGCGATGTCATAGATCAGGGATGTCCATGCGGCTGCATCAAACTCGAAGGTCTCGTCCGCGCTGCCGGCCCACTCCTCATAGACGTCGTTGATCGCATCTCTCTTGCGCTGATCCACGATCTCTTCCTTCTTCTCCTGCGTCGCTTCCTCGTCAAATGCATCCTCAACGAACAGCACATAGAAGGATTCGCCTGCCTGAACCGGATAACCGATCAGCGTATTGTCTTCCAGGCCTTTGGTTGCCTCAATGATTGCGGCATCCGGATAGGTATCGTCATCACCAAAGGTAAAGCTGGAGGATGTCACGCTGCTGTCAGCCGCGCTGGCTTCGCTGGCTGCCGCTCCAAATTCCTCGGCGGTCGTAACGGCTGCAACGGTACTCAGGAAAGCTTCCGCCTTGGACATGGCAGCCATGCGCGCCGCCACAACAGCAGGATCTTCCGGCTCGGCCGCGGCTTCGGTAAGCGCTTCGCTCATGCTCTCAGCCGGCGCATTCTCGCCGACAGCCTCTGAAGCCTCTTCCACTTCCGTCTCGCTTGCGGACTGCGTCTTCACCTCAGTCTCCGTCTCAAGAGCTGCCTCTTCACCCAGAGACTCGGCCACAGATTCACCGTCCTCGCTGATGCCCTCGGTCAGGCCTTCCGTCTCTTCAGCCTCGGTCTGTGCGATAAACTGCACATATCTGACTGTACGCTGAGCGGCTTCCTCATCGGACACTTCCGTATCCACACCGTCAGCGATCGCATTCTCCACCTTCTGGCGGATGGTATACAATGTCAGCATTCTCTCCACGCTCTGCGTGGTCGCGCTCATCTTTTCCAGCACCTCGGCATCGTTGTCAGCAAGGAAAGCTGCCGCCGCGTCGGAGATGGCCTTCTTTTCATCATCGGAAAGCGCTACGTCGTAGTCCGCCGCATGCTTCTCGTCGAGCAGCATATGCTGCAGGTCTTCCAGCACCTGCTCCTTGAACATATTTCCGTAAGGCTCTCCCGTGCCATAAAGGTCCGCGTTCCACAGATCGCCGTAGTAGTTCTTGATAAAAGCTCCGAATCCGTTCTCAAATTCTGCCTGTTCATAGCGGAATAACAGATTGGCGGTTCCGGCGTCGACGGATGAACCATCCTTCAATGTCAGCAGCGCCTTTGCGGTGTCAAATTTTTTCTCTTTTTTCGAGCATCCTGCCAGCGATGTGAGCGCCAGGCCGATAACCAGCGCGCCTGCAAGAGCCTTCCTGATGTTCCTGTGCATGATCTTCTTTCCTCTCTATTACTTTCTTTATACAGCCAATTTGCCTTACAGCCTGCCGGATCGTCTCCTTCCCGCATGCCGCATGGCCAAGCAGGCGTATTTATCCAAAATCAGCACCCGATATTATATGCCTTTTTTCACGCCTGTGCAATATCAAAAAACTTCGGCATTCCCGGCAGGACGCTTATCCAAGCACCGATTTGATGATCTGTGCGGCCTGCTCCAGATAATCGTTTTTCACATCGGCAAATGTTCCTTCGTCGGATGCCTCCGCAAGCTTCGGATCGATGGGCATGTAACCGGCCACCGGCACTCCGAACTCCGCGACCGTATCCTGAAGATGGCTCTTCCCGAACACGTTGATCTTCCTGCCGCAGTCCGGGCAGACCAGGTAACTGTAATTCTCAATGATCCCAAGTGCCGGAATGTTCATCATATGCGCCATGTTCAGCGCCTTTTTCACGATCAGGGAGACCAGATCCTGCGGTGAAGTGACGACCAGGATCCCGTCCACCGGAAGGGACTGGAACACGGTCAGCGGAACATCTCCGGTTCCGGGCGGCATGTCGACGAACAGATAGTCCAGTTCTCCCCAGACCACATCCGTCCAGAACTGCTTGACCACGCCCGCGATCACAGGGCCTCTCCAGATCACAGCCTGCTCCGGATCGGGTACCAGCAGATTCAGGCTGACGACTTTGATATCGTTTTTTGTCACCGCCGGGATCATGCCCCTGTTGTCTGCGATGATCCTCTGTTTCAGTCCGTACATTTTGGGAATGGACGGCCCCGTAACGTCGGCATCCATGATACCGACCTTGTATCCCATCTCCGCCATCAGGTTTGCCAGCGATGCCGTGACCAGGGATTTCCCCACACCGCCCTTGCCGCTGACCACACCGATCACATGACCGATCCTGGAAAATTCATTAACGTCTTCTTTCAGGCTCTGCGCGCCTTTTGCGCTGGGACATCCCTCACAGCTTTCTCTTGAACAGGATGATGCGCCTTCGCAATCTTTGTTGTCTGCCATTGTCCTCTTTATTCCTCCATCATTTTAAGCCGGCCATCCGGCGCTTCCGGCTGTTGGATCTTCCGGTTGCCATATCCGGCCTTTTATTGACTCTCGAAATTAAGATTATACAGTATCTTTTCAATCCCTGCAAGCCGGGACAGCGCTGATTTATACAGCATTTTCGCAGAAAGCGCCCCGGATCAGCCGGTTTGCAAATCGGCATCTGTCTGGTATGATGAGGACCAGGAGGATATGTATCATGAAACGGGAGTACGAGACTGTCTACGAAATATTCAATGAATGTGCCAACAACCAGATGCGTGATGTGTTTTTCGATGAGATCGTTCTGGAGGAAACCGCGCTGGAAGATTATCTTCGCAGCAAGATCCGTGACAGGTCCCTGACCTTTGAGAAAACGGTCAATGAAGACGGTTCCGTCATCTACGACATTGTGGCTTCGGGAATCAGGCAGCGCCTTTCATTCACCCCCATCGACTGAC
>JAGCAV010000502.1 GCA_017652545.1 Lachnospiraceae bacterium | reverse complement strand
CGCCGCATATCATATTCCGGTATGTGTCAATCCGGAAGGCGGCCATGTCAGGGATTACAATTTTGCGCTCTCGCTTGTCAGGACAAAACTGGGCATGATCGCCCATCAGGATGATCTTCTGCATCCGCGGTTCGTGGAGGAATCGATCAGGGCACTGAACAGGGCGTCTGATCCGATCCTGTCCTTTACGGACTATGCCGAGATGCACGACGACATCATCGACCGGAAACCATCCGCGCTGATCCGGATCAAGCGGATCCTGGTCTGGCCGATGCGGATCCCGTATCTGCGCAGGACGGTGTTTGCCAAGAGGCTGGGACAGAGCCTCGGAAACCCCATCACGCATCCGACCGTCGTCTGTGTCATGAAGCATCTTCCGGATCCGGTGTTCCGGGAAGGATACCGGGCAGTTATGGACTGGGATCTGTGGGAGAGGCTCTCCAGGCAGAGAGGGGAATTTGTCTATGTGAACCGTGTGCTGCTCTGTCACCGGATGAGCGAGGACAATACGACGGCAAAGCTGCTTGAAACAACCAATGTCCGTTATGAGGAAGAGGAAAAGATGCTGACGCGGTTCTGGCCGCGCCGGATCGCACGCCTGATCATGAAGGCCTATTCCGGATCCGCCAAGTATTATTGAGGATAAGATATGTCTGATAACCTGAGATATTTATTGCTGGCCGCAGCGCTGATCACCGCCGTGTGGATCCTGCGCAAGATCAGAAAAACGAAAGTGAAAATGGAGGACGCGATCTTCTGGATCGTTGTCGCGGCTCTTCTTGCTGTTCTCGGCCTCTTTCCAGGACTGACTTACTGGGCAACCAACAAGCTCGGGATGATCTCTCCGGCCAACCTGATCTTCCTGATCGTCATTTTCCTGCTGCTTGAAAAGGTGTTTACGCTCTCGATCATTGTCTCCCAGCTGGAAGACAAGGTCACGACACTCTCGGCGGAGCTTGCGATCAGGACCCATGCGTCCAGGACGGATGTGAACAGGGAACAGGCAGTTTCACAGGAGGCGGACGCAGAGCAGCCGGAAGAATAAACATGGATACTGTCTCGATCATCATTCCCGTATACAATCTTGAAGACTATATAGAAAAATGCCTGCGTTCGCTGATGGATCAGTCATACACAGCCCTCCAGATCATTGTTGTGGATGACGGCAGCACGGATACGAGCGCCGCGATCGCCGAAAGGCTGGCCGGGGAGGATGAGAGGATCCTTCTGATCCGGCAGGAGAACTGCGGCGTGGGTGTCGCCAGAAACACAGGGATCGATGCCGCGGCCGGAAAATACCTGACCTTTGTTGACGGCGACGATTATGTGAGCCGGAATTATATCCGGCGCTATGTACGGCGCATGGAGGAGACAGGCGCGGCCATGCTGGTCGGCGGGCTGGACTTTGTCACGGAGGAAGGACGGGTCCTGCAGCGGATCGTTCCGGACGGCTACACCAGGTTTGAACATGAAGAGTGGCCCATGCGCATCTCGGCTGTATGCTCTCATTTTTACCTGCGAAGCATGTGGGAGGAAAGCGGGATCCGGTTCGGGACACTGCGTGAAAGAGGGGAAGATGTTCCCGTCTCCCTGTATTTCGCGGCAACCTGTGACCGGATCGATGTTCTTCCGGCCAGCGGCTATTACTACGTGCAGCGTGAAACGTCCGGTGTACACAGCCTGCGCGGCCTGCGGACGACCTCCCTTCCCTACCGGTCTTT
>JAGCAV010000501.1 GCA_017652545.1 Lachnospiraceae bacterium | reverse complement strand
GAGATAAACGGCGGAATCTTGGTATAGGCAATGATCAGTCCGTTGGACAGGCCGAACAGCGCAGCCAGTGCCACTGCCGCGATGACTGCGACAGGGACGGGAACATTCAGTCCCTTATACATGGCGGAAGAATAGCCGGGCGTCTGTGAGAGGCTTGCCACAATAACGGAAGAGAGCGCAACCAGAGAACCAGCCGAAAGATCGATACCTCTTGAGAGAATACACCACATAATGCCGACCGCAAGAATACCGATGATCGACTCAGTCATAAGTACGCTGGTCAGGTTTCTGTAGGTAAGAAAGTTTCTCGAAAGAATCGATGCGACAATGAAAATCGCCACAAATATGACCCAGATACTGTTGTTTTTTGCTTTTTTCAGGAAATTATTCATCTTCATGGCTCCCTTCTCTACTGGTTTTGTGCGCCAGCAGCATACCGCATGATGGCTTCCTGTTCAAACTCATCTCTTTCCAGAATTCCTGTGACCACACCCTCGTGCATGACAACGATGCGATCAGACATCCCCATGACTTCCGGCATTTCTGACGAGATCAGAAGAACTGCCTTGCCCTGTCCCGCAAGCTGCGAAATAAGCGCATGGATCTCTGACTTTGCCCCGACATCTATACCTCTTGTCGGTTCATCTACGATAAAGATATCAGGTTCTGTCAGCAGGCACCTTGCGACCAGCACCTTCTGCTGATTTCCGCCCGAGAGATTCTGGAGCTTCTCCTGATTATTCGGCGTCTTGACACGCAGCTTTGCGACATATTCGTCAACATCTTCCTTAATCTTCTTGTGATTCAGCGGTGTTCCGTATGCGGGAAGGTTTGACAGGATCGTATTTTCGGAAACATCTCTGATACCGATGATCCCCTTGCCGCGGCGGTCTTCCGTCAAAAAGCTGATGCCGTTCCTGATCGCGTCCGGCGGGCTCTTGATCGTGACCTCTTTTCCTTTGATCCTGATGGTACCGCTCTGGACATGCCTCAGGCCGAAGATCGCTTCCATCGTTTCCGAACGGCCTGCGCCGACCAGCCCGGCAAATCCCAGGATTTCTCCCTTATGCAGACTGAAGGAAACATCTTTAACCAGTTTTCCGGCATTTAAGTGTTCAACCTCCAGGACGACCTCACCGATCTTGCAGTCGACCTTCGGGAACATCTCCGTAATTTCACGGCCAACCATATGCCTGACCAGCTCGTCCATCGTAATGTCGCTGACTTTGCTGGTCGTAATATATTTTCCATCTCTGTAAATCGTCACCTCATCACAGATCTCAAAAATCTCTTCCATTTTGTGGGAAATGTAGATGACAGCTATGCCTTCCGACTTCAACTGCCGGATGATCCTGAACAGATGCTCTACCTCTCCCTTTGTCAGTGATGATGTCGGCTCATCCATGATCACGATCTTCGAATTGTAGGAAACCGCTTTTACGATCTCAACCATCTGCATCTGAGAGACCGTCAGTTCCTTCATCTTCAGATCCGGATCTATGTTAACCTGCAGCTGTTCAAACAGTTTAACAGTATTCTCTCTCATCTTCTTATGGTCGACCATGAGCCTGTTCTTCATAGGCTGCCTGCCGACCCAGACATTTTCCGCCACGCTCCGTTCCGGAATGGGGCTGAGTTCCTGATGGATCATCGAAATACCGTTGCTCAGTCCGTCGGTCGTTGTATTGAAATCTACTTCTTTTCCGTCGTAGATGATCTTCCCTGATGTTTTATGATAGATTCCGATGAGACACTTCATCAGCGTCGATTTGCCGGCTCCGTTCTCTCCCATCAGCGCATGTACCGTACCGGGCCGCACCCGTAAGCTGACCCCGTCCAACGCCTTGACACCTGGGAATTCTTTTGTGATATCCATCATTTCAAGAATGAATTCACTCAAGCGGTTCCCCTCCTTTCATTCAAAACTCTGCCGGATCCTTAGTCTCTGCGGAAAAGGCAGCTCCTGAAATACTGTTTCTGGCGTCAGGCGCCTCAGGAATGACCCCTGAAGCGCCTGATTATTTCTTGCAAATCCTTCTTTTTCCTTTTACCGGCAGCGGACACCGGAATGATGTCCGCTGTATGCAGGATGCATCCGGCATCCTGCAGCTGTCAAAACGATATCTGTATATCAGTCTTTATTCAAAAACCGACAGAGCTTCGTCAACATTCTCCGGTGTGATCGGGGCTGCCGCGGTAGCAATCTTGTTCTCCTCAGACAGGCCTTCCGGTGCTTCACCTGCGAGCATAGCCTGCAGAGCTTCCACGCATACTGCAGCCTGACCCTTCGGATCCTGGTTAACGGTCATGGCCATGGTTCCCTCTTTAACAGCGTTGCAGCCGACCTCAGTCGCATCCACGCCTACGATCGGGAAATCAATGTCGATGTTGCTGGATGTGCAGGCTTCCACAACACCGAGTGCCATCTCGTCATTGTTGGAGCAGACGAAATCAAACTCTTCGCCGGTTCCGAGGAACTGTGTGAACAGGTTCATAGCCTTGGTACGATCCCACTCACCGGTCTGCTCAAAGATCCAGTCAACAGTAATGCCGCCTGCCTCAAGCGCATCCTTCGCGCCCTGGGTTCTGCCGACAACAGAGTCCTGTCCGAGAACACCGAGGAACATCAGGCCCTTAACCTCTGTCTTTCCGGCTTCGTTGAAATAGTTGGCAAGCCATTCACCCTGGGCATAGCCGGCATCGTACTCAGCCATACCGATATAGATGGAATTTGTTCCGTCCAGCGCATCCGCTTCAGCCGCACGGTTGAAGAAGATCACCTTCATATCGCCTGTATTCTGCAGGAAGTCAGCCGCGCTTCCGCCGGTTGCCATGCCGATGATGACAGCGTCAAATCCGTTGTTGCTGAATGTCTGAACCTGAGAGATCTGTGATGAGACATCCTCACCCTGATCACCGGCAACAACTGTCTGATACTCAATGCCGGCGGCATCAAACTGATCATTCAGCCCCAGCTCAAAGGTTGTCCAGTACTGGTCACGTGCGGGAAGGCAGACACCTACCTTGTACGCTTCCTCTGCGTGTGCGCCGACCGCAAGTCCAGCCATCATTCCGATACCGACCAGAAGTGCCAATGCTTTTCTTTTCATACCTTTTCTCCTTTTCTCAAAACGCATTTACCAATACATTACCCTCTCCAGACAATCGTCTGGTACAATCATTATTGTATCTTTTTGCTGTCAAAAGAAAAGAAACACATGTGTCAGATAATTGTCTGTATGTGTTCTGATAAGCCCATTTGTCTATAATCAAAACCATGATGTCAAATGTGCCACATGGCTGATCATCTTTTAAGGATACACTTTTCAGCAGGAACTTCCGTTTGGATTGTTTGTCATTTTTATGATCCTTTTTTTGAGATCTTTCGGCATTAAGACGGAATCGACAGAGAGAGTCCTGAAGCAAAGATAAGCAATATATACCGTATGTTTTC
>JAGCAV010000500.1 GCA_017652545.1 Lachnospiraceae bacterium | reverse complement strand
TCCGGATATGAACGGCTACTGGAGAAGCAAGATCGCGAAATTTGAAAAGATCGAAGTCCCGGCCTATATCGCGCTTGGCATGAGTCACCTTCATGCACGCGGAACCCTGAATGCGTTCCGGAAGATGTCATCGAAAAACAAATGGCTCCGGATCCACAGAGAGTTTGAGTGGCCGGATGCATACAGCTATGAAATGAAGCAGGATCTGCTAAAGTTCTTTGACCGTTACCTGAAGAACATATACAACGGCTGGGAGCTGACCCCAAAGGTTCGCCTGAATGTTATGGACGCATATGACTGCGATCTCTGCAAGCAGCGTGCGGAGGCGGACTTCCCGATCCCGCGTACCGTTTACAAAAAACTGTATCTGGATGCCAATGCAAAAAGCCTTTCCTATAATGCTTCTTATGAGCATACCTGCACAGCTTACGATTCCGAAAACGGAGAAGTCTGCTTTGATATGACTTTTGATGAGGACACAGAGATCAGTGGTATGATGAAACTGCGTCTCTGGGCAGAAGCACAGGGCCATGACGAAATGGATCTTTTCATAACGGTGCAGAAGCTTTCCGAGAACGGTGAATTCATTCCAACCTGGGTGTTTGGTGAGCGCCATCCCGGTGCCTGGGGGAAGATCCGCGCATCAAGAAGACATCTTGACGAAAAATTGTCATCCGACATTCAGCCGGTACTGTCTATGGACCGTACGGAAAAACTATCTCCGGGAGAGATCGTGCCGCTTGATATCGAGATCTATCCTTACAGCCGTATCTGGCACAAAGGAGAAAAAATCCGCGTCCGTGTAGCCGGAAGATATATCCGTGATCCGTGGTTTGAGCCATTCAGCTGGGATACCGAAAACAAAGGACTCCATGTGATCCACACAGGCGGAACCTACGACTCATTCCTGCAGATTCCGGTTATACCGCCAAGATACCAGGCCGGAGATTATATACGTCGATAAGCATTCATCTAATCCTGCGTATATGATACAGCTCCTGTGTATATGGTACAGCTCCTGTGTATATGATACAGCGAATATGTTGCTAATTTTGAAGTACCCCCACTTACGCCTCTGGCGCTGAAGTGGGGGATTCTGATCAGATCCCGCCAGCTTCAGCATCGGCCGGGTTGTTTCGCGCTTCACAGTAACCGATCGGCCCTCCACGCGCTTAAGTTCGGGCGCTTCCCGCCCTACATACAGTTCAGGCACTTTCCGGTGCCTGACGCATCGCAAGGATGCGGATGATTTCATGTTCTATGTTCATGGCAGCGTTCTCGTCCCTGTCATGGACAGTACCGCAGACCGGGCATGTCCACGTCCGGACAGACAGATCTTTGACAGCAGGGTTCTGATGTCCACAGACGGAACATAGCTGGCTGGATGGAAAATGCGGATCTGCCTGTATCAGCTTTCGTCCGTACCACTGCGCTTTGTACTTCAGCTGACGCAGGAACTCACCCCATGCGCAGTCGGAGATCCGGCGGGACAGATAAGTATCGTTCTGCATCAGTAGCTCTTTGACCTGCAGGGATTCCGTCCCGATGACAGATGCTCTACGGATGATCGCAGTACTGAGCTTTTGCTGGTAGTCCGTACGGATATTCACTATCCGTTCATGGAGCCTTGCTGTTTTGACACGCTGGCGTTCATAGCGGTGACTGCCCTTTGTTTTTCGGGACAGGCAGCGCTGTTCACGCTTCAGCTGTTTCAGAGCAGCTTCCAATGGCTTCGGGTTTGGATAATGCACCTTTTCATTGGTGACGCAGTAATCCTTCACGCCAAGATCGAGACAGATGGTACGATTCTCTGAGAACGAGCAC
>JAGCAV010000499.1 GCA_017652545.1 Lachnospiraceae bacterium | reverse complement strand
TGGACATAGGACGCCGCGAACTCCTTCTCCTCCCCGGTAACGGTTTTGGGCAGCCACATTTCAAAACGCCGCACGCTGTCATCATACAGTTTTACATGCAGGTGAAACGGCCGGCTGCCCGTTTTGGAAAAAGCCTCTCTCACATCTGTAATGAAAACCGGGCGGTCCGCCTTCGCCTGCTCCAAAAACCTGCTTATCATAGTGTTCTCCATTTATATGCTTTTTTCGATCCTGGGAATCTCGACGCCCAGCTGCTCCGCCATCGCATCTGCAATGACCTGATGGTCATCGTTATGCGCAAGCGCGGAAACCAGCACGAACGCATACGGTTTTCTTCCGTCCTTCATCTGTACCGGGATGCAGCCGCCGCAGAGAGCGAAATTGTCTTCTCTTCCTTCATAAAACGGTTCGATCTGTCCGTAGGCTTCGGCGACAGCAGCATGGAGCGAACTCATGCCGGTCAGTCTGGTTGTCGCCAGTTTCCGGTCCATCCACCAGTCATTTTCCAGCGTGGTGCCCTCTCCCTTGTAGGCAAAGACGACCGTCGTATCTTCCACGATCCGGCAGGCCACATTCCGGTTAAGATTTTTCTTTGCCGTCTGAATGATCTTCAGCCCCAGTTCCAGAATGGTCTCACGGTCGAATGTCTCATAACGCAGAATCTTCTCCTGCTCCTTCAGAACATCGAGCCATCCCTCTTCCACATATACACGCTCTTTTTTCATGACAATTCCCTCCTTTTCGGGGTTCCGGCTATTCCCTCACAATGTGCCGGATTCCCTCTTCTTTTACGATCCGGTAAAACAGCTCCATCTCCTGTTCTGTGAGCGGTCTTGTGTTTTCCACCGGATACGGCCGTTCCAGAACCTCATATTTGCTCCTGCACAGAGGATTGAAATTCAGCAGTTCGATCTTAGCGTCCGGGTCAATGCGGTGTACATAACGGGCAATCGCACGTATGTTGTCCTCCGTCGCCGTGTATCCCGGGATCAGCGGCGTCCGCACCAGGACGTCTGCGCCGCACTTCACGAGAAACTCATAATTTTCCAGGATCAGGGCATTGTCCGCTCCGAGTACTTCCTGATGGATCTTTGGGTCCAGATATTTGAGATCGATCAGAAAATGATCCGTCACCTTCCGCAACGCCTCAATGGCCCGGCGCGGCGCCAGCAGGCAGGTCTCAATGGCGGTATCCGCTCCGGCTTCTTTGCACATGGACAGCACTTCCGATGCAAATTCCCACTGCATCAGGCATTCCCCGCCGGACAGCGTCACGCCCCCGCCGCCGGAAAAAAAGACGCTGTCCCGCAGCAGCATGTCCGCAGCCTCCCGCGAAGTGATCTCCCTGCCCCGGATCTCGATCGCCGCCGCCGGACAGGCATCTTCGCACGCTCCGCACAGGGTGCAGGCGTCCCGCGCGATATGGATCCGGGAGGAAAGGGACAGCACCTTTTCCGGACAGGCATGCGTACAGGTCCCGCACCGGAGGCATTCCGTCGGGGAATACCACACCAGCGGCCTGCTTTCGAGCCCCTCCGGATTCTGGCACCAGGGACACCGCAGCGGGCACCCTTTCAGAAACAGGGTGCTGCGCAGTCCGCCGCCGTCGTGAACGGCAAAGCGCTTCAGATCAAAAATCATGCCTTTCTTCATTTTCTGCCTTTTTCCCGTCTGTGCATCAGGCGGACTCATACGTCGTCCGCGCAATAATCTCATCCTGCAGGTCATGCGCCAGTTCGGTAAAGTATGCGGTATATCCCGCCACACGCACCGTCAGGGACCGGTATTCCTCCGGGTTTTTCTGCGCAGCCCGCAGATCCGCTTCATTCAGCACATTAAACTGAATATGGCTGATCCCCAGCCGGCAGACAGCCCGCAGAAGATCCGTAAACTTGCGGATGCCCGCATCTGTTTTGAAAAACTGCGGCAGGAATTTCATGTTCAGAAGGGTTCCGTTGCCGGCCTTTACAAACGGCAGTTTCGATACAGAGTGCAGCAGGGCTGTCGGTCCCTGTCTGTCGCGGCCGTACATGGCCGAAACGCCGCCGTCCGCCAGCGGATCCTTTGCAAACCGCCCGTCTGCGGAAGCTCCCACATTCTGTCCCATCGGAACATGTGCGGATACCGTATACAGCCCCATCTGATAGATGCCGCCTCTCCTGTTGCGGTATTTCTTCAGCCCGTCTGCAAAGTAGTTGACCCATCTGACGCCGAGTTCATCCACCCACTCCACATCATTGCCGTACTTGGGAACCTTGTTCAGAAGCATGGCATGCAGAAGCGGTTCTCCCTCGAAATTGTTCTGCAGCGCATGCAGCAGCTGCTCCGCACTGATCCGTTTTTCCTCATAGACCAGCTGTTTGATGGCTGCCAGCGAATCCGCGACATTGGCCACCTGGATGGCCTGGACGCCGGCAAAATTATAATGTGCGCCTCCCTGGGTCACATCCTGTCCCTTCGCCAGGCAGTCATCGATCACCGAGGAAAGGAACGGCGTAGGCAGGAGCTTCTCATGCATCGCCTCTACCTGCGTCACACACTCCACCATCCGGTCAGAGAAATAGTCGATCTGCTTCGCGTAAGCTGCTTCCAGATCTTCAAATGTCCTGTATGTCGTCAGGTCGCCCAGATCCAGTCCGGTCCTGGCGCCTGTAAGCAGGTCCACGCCGTGATTGATGGTCAGTTCAAGCACTTTCAGCAGGTTAAACATGGCTGCATCCGACCAGGCCAGGGCATTCCCGTGCGTCGTCAGTTCCACACAGCCTACGATCGCGTAATTTACCGCATCCTCGTGGCTGATGCCGTGGCTTTCCAGTGCCGGAATGACTGCTTCATCGTTGAATACCTGCGGCATCCCGCTGCCCAGTCCGATCACGCGGCTGGCGTATTCCAGCAGTTCCTGCGGCGAATCCCTGTAGATCCGCAGAGACAGGTTCGGCTGCGGCAGAAGCAGGTGAGACTGGGCCTGCAGGAAAATGTAGCTTAAATCATTGGATGCGTCGCTGCCATCCGGTTTCTGGCCGCCGACCGCCACATTGAACCCGATGGGGAAGCCGGCAAAATACCGGGCGGAATTGGAGTTTCGCAGATACACCAGCTGGTTGAATTTCAGCCACAGGCATTCCGTGATCTCAAGGGCATCCTCCAGCGTCATTCCCTGCGCGCGGCTGAATGCATAATGCGGATACAGATACTGATCCATACGCCCCGGCGAGAAGGAAGACGCATTGCCTTCCATCTGAAGGATCACGTACAGAAACCACACCGCCTGTACGCCTTCCTGATAGCTCTGTGCCGGTTCCGAAGCCAGCTTGCGGCAGATCCGTTCCACCTCTTTCAGGTTTTCCTTCCCGGTCTGTTCATACATTTCCCGGGCCAGATCCGCATACCGCAGCATAAAGGCGGAGGCTCCCTCCATGACGATCATCACGCTCCGGTAGAAATCTTTTTTCAGCTGCGCCGCTTCGGTGTCTGTTTCCTGCAGCTTTTCCAGGTGCGCCTGTGCCTCCCGGCGGATCCCCGACGGTCCTAAAGCCAGCCATTTTACAGTGCTGGGACAAATGTGCCCCTGGGAGTGGTCTTTCTGGTTGATCTTTACCACTTTGGCGATCCGATCTACCTGTTCGCCGACCACGCCGCGCACCTGATCCTCAAGAGAGCGGCCCTTCCAGTAGGGAAGGATCTTTTCCCGGAACTCCCGGATATCCTCCGGGTGAACCAGGAACTTATCCTGTTCCCGGGTCGGCAGTGTTTCAAACTCTCTGTCCACCCAGGAAGCACCGGTCTCCGGAAACACCACTCCGCCGCGCACGCCGGCGGTCCGGTTGCCCACGATCCGTTCATCCGGTTCAATCCGGATCCGGATCTGTTCCAGGGAATCCTTCAGCGCCTCTGCTCTCTGGATGCATCTGGGAGATCCGTCCGTCCGCTGATAGCTCTCCGTCACAATACGCGCCTGTTCGATGCTCGCATAGCGCGGCTCCTCCAGCATCTCCTTTTTCAGCAGCGCAATGCGGCTGCTCCCCGGCAGATTTCTGATCTCATCAATGAATTGGCTCGGCATATCCGGCTCCTTTCGCTGTGTCTGTATATCATTTCTGGAAGGAAAGGCAGGAGACCCCGGCCCCCTGCCATTCCACGTTTTTTGTCTTCCGGGCGCAAACGGATGCAGCCGTACGCTGCTGCCCTGCTTAAACCCGTTCTCTCTTCAGTTTTCTGCCGAAGCAGTCGCTGGCGATGATGATAACGATGATGACGCCCGTCAGGAGTTTCTGCCAGTAAGCATCCACGCCGATGGTACTCATGACATTATCCAGCAGCTGCAGGACCAGCAGACCGATGAAGCTCTGGATCACGCCGCCCTGCCCGCCGGCAAACGAGGTGCCGCCGATCACGCAGCCGCAGTTGACCAGCATGCCGGTGTCGTCGCCGTACACGGAATTTCCCGTATTCATGCGGGAGGCCAGAAGCACGCCCGCCAGCGCGGCCATAAAACCGCTGACCACAAACGCCGACCACTTGATGGGCACGACCGGGATACCGGAATACTGCGCTACGTCATAGTTCCCGCCGATGGCGTAGCAGTTCCGTCCGTAGCTGGTAAACCGGAGCAGGCAGTAGAAAAGCACAAGCAGAATGAGCATATAGACCACCAGGGACGGAACGCCCAGGATGGTGGAATTGGAAATATTCTTAAAGGAGTCCGACTTGCAGGCAAGCGGATGTGCATCCGTCAGCTGCTGCGCCACGCCTTTGAGAAGCATGCCCATTCCGAGGGTAATAATGAACGGCTCTGTTTTCTGATGAACCACCAGAAAACCGTTTACAAATCCGATCAGCATCCCGCAGACCAGCGCCCCGAGGACGCCCATAATGATCGGTGCTCCGGAATTGATGATCAGGATGCAGACGATGCCGCTCAGCGAAAGCACACCGCCGCAGGACAGATCGCATCCGCCGCAGAGCACTGCCACTGTCACCCCGAAGGCAACGATCTCCACGATCGCCGCGGAGCGCAGGATACCCAGCAGGTTTCTCTGGTTGTAGAACAGCCCGCGCTGTCCCGAAACCAGTACGATCAGAAGCAGGATCAGAATCGCGACCACTGCTTTCTGCTTGGAGATGATCTTCCAGATTCTTTTCAGAATATTTTCGTTATTCATTGTAACTTCCATGATCCCACCTCCTTACAGTTCCTTGCGGTTGTCAAGCCAGATCGCAACCACCAGTACAGCGCCGCGCATAACGGTCTGCATATAGGTCGACAGGCCCAGCATATTCATACAGTTGCCGAGAAGTGTGATCAGCGCTACGCCGAACATGGTACGCAGTACCGAGCCTTTGCCGCCTTTTAAGGAGGTCCCGCCCACGACCACGCAGAGGATCGAGTCGGTCTCGTAACCGGTTCCGTTTCCGGACTGTGCCGTACCGATCCGGGCCAGCATGGCGATGGATCCGAGCGCGGTCAGTCCGCCGCAGATCGCGTATACCATATGCATGATCTTTTTGACATTGTAGCCGGCCAGGAATGCCGCGTCCTTGTTGCCGCCCACCACGGTGATCAGACGGCCCGGAAGCGTCCTGGTCAGGAAAATGTGCATGACGATCAGGATCACCAGGAAGATCAGAAAGACCAGCGGAAAGATGCCGATGTTCTGGGATCCCAGTGCCTGGAAAACGGAAATGGACTTAATGCTGTCCTTGATGCGGACGGTCTTTGCTCCGGAGAGCATTACCGCGATTGCGATAAACACGCGGCTCAGTCCATAGGTGATAAACAGCACTTCCGCCTGGATCATGGCTCCGCAGGTGGTCAGGATGAAACCGGTCAGCCACCCGAGCGCAATGCCGACTACGAAGCCGACCAGAAGGGCCCCGACCTGCCCGAGCGGATTGATCAGCAGCGCGGTGATAACCGCCACCAGGCTGATCAGGCCCGGAACGGAAAGATTGATGAAGCCGCAGATGATGACAAACGTCATGCCCAGCGCGACAAACGGAAGCGCGGACAGCTGCTTCATAACGTTTGTCAGGTTCCTGGCCTGGAGAAACTTCGGTTCTACCACAGCCGTCACCACGACCAGAACGATAATGCCGACCAGAACCAGATTCTGCTGCAGCCATTTTGAGATGGAAATTTTACTCGTCTTACCCATAATGTCTGCCTCCTTATCCGATCGCTTTATCCATGATCGCCTCTGCGGAATCCGTCTCCGGGTTAAATTCCCCGGTGATGCGTCCGTCGCAGACGACCAGAACACGGTTGCTCATATTCAGAACCTCAGGCAGCTCGGATGAGATCATGATAATGGCGCCGCCTTCCTCCACGATCTTGTTCATCAGGAGATAGATCTCATACTTTGCGCCGACATCGATTCCTCTGGTCGGTTCATCCATGATCAGAACCCGCGGTGCCATCTCCATCCAGCGTCCGACAATGCACTTCTGCTGATTGCCGCCGGACAGCGACAGAACTTTGGTCTCTGCGGTAGGCGTCTTGATCTTCAGCGCGTCGATCTGACGCTGCGCCAGATCCCCTTCGGAGGAAGCATCCAGGAACAGACCCTTTGTCATGCCGCCGATCGCAGCCAGGAAAATATTCTGTTTCACGGAGAAGGGAAGAATGAGTCCCTCTCTCTTACGGTCCTCCGGCACCAGAGCCATGCCGACTGCCTTGGCTTTGCCCGGATCCTTTATATCCACCTTTTTGCCGTCAATATAGGTCTCGATACTGAGAGACTTGTCAGCCCCGTACAGTGCGCGGATGATCTCCGTGCGTCCGGCCCCGACCAGTCCCACTAGTCCGAGGATCTCTCCCTTATGAAGCGTAAAGTTGATGTCATGCAGTTTATGCGTATTCAGGTTTTTAACCTCCAGCAGAGGTTCTCCCACAAAATGGGCCCTGGGAGGATACTCATTTTCAATGGTACGTCCGACCATCTTGGCAATCATCTCGGCACGGGTCAGGTCTTCCGCCCTCTTTGTGTCGATCACGCATCCGTCCCGCATGATCGTTACGATGTCACAGTATTCGAAGATCTCATCCAGCTTATGGCTGATATAAATGATCGCAACGCCGCGGTCCCGAAGCTGGTTGATGATGATCCCCAGTTTTTTCAGTTCTTCCGCCGTCAGCGAAGAACTCGGTTCATCCATGATGATCAGTTTGGAATCAAAGGACAATGCCTTTGCAATCTCCACCATCTGCATTTCGGAAGCGCTCAGATCGCCCACCATTGCCGTGGTGCTGATTTTGCTGCCGATGCTGTCCAGCAGTTCTTTCGCCCGCCTGTGCGTCCCGCGCATACCGCCGTTTTCCGAAAACCGCCCGAGCAGAATGTTTTCGCCCACGGTCATGGTATTGACCAGATTAAACTCCTGATAGATAATGCTTAATCCTCTGCGCAGGGCCTGGATCGGCGTCGTATGTTCAATCGTCTCCCCGTCAAAGATAACGGTGCCCTCGTCCTTCGTGTAAACGCCGGAGAGAATCTTCATCAGTGTGGATTTCCCGGCACCGTTCTCGCCGACGATGCCGTAAACAACGCCTTTCGGAACGGACAGTGTAACGTTGTCCAGCGCTTTAACGCCCGGGAAAGACTTGCAGACATTTTTCACTTCCAGAATGTATTCTGTGCTGCCCAACTTATCCTGCCTCCCTGTGATAATTGAAACCGTAGAATTTTCGGTCCCCGAAAACCCCGGTTATCCTGAAAAGAGGCTGCCGCCACCTCCGGCGACAGCCTCTGCTGTTGATACTGTGATTCAGTACTGTGATTCAGTCTTACGGTCTATATGGCATTCGCCATACATACCTCGTGACCTTCGGTCACTCGGTCGCGGGCGTCGCCCTATCAGATCATATAAAACCATTTCGTCTTGTGAACAAGTTCCCAGACTCATGGTTTTAATGATCTGGCATGACTCATGCCTTACGCGCACTTTACCACTCGGGCCACGGGAAGTCGTCGATGGTCTCAGCCGTAACAACGTCCATGTCTGTCCACATATTTCTCTGATCGGTATCCCATTCTACGGAATCTTCTTCGCCGTTCAGGAAAGCGGTGATGCAGTCGAAGGTATCGGTGGTCATCTTGTCGAAGTTCTGACCTACGCACAGTCCCTGTGTGCCGTCCTTAACCTGCTGGTAACCGGTCTGGTTGCCGTCTACGCCGATTACATAAACGCCTTCGATACCGGCATCTGCCAGAGCGTTGATGCAGCCTGTTGCGCCATTGTCCCAATGACAGAACACTGCTTCGATCTCATCGCCGTAAAGGGTGATGAAGTCTTCCATGATTGCCTGAGCGTCGTCTGTTGACCACTCGTCGCAGTCTTTGGAGTCAAGCACTTCCACGCTGTCGTCGATGGTGCTGAAGAAACCGTCATGACGAAGCAGCTGTGCAGCATGACCGGACTGTCCGCCTACTTCAACGACCTTAACGCCGTCCGGGAATTTCTCCATCAGCGTTTCTGCTGCGATCTGGCCGCCCAGGACATCGTTGGAACCGCACATAAAGGTACGGTTTTCGGTCGTTGCCGTCTCATCCGGAAGTTCTGTGGAATACAGGCTGACAATAATGCCTTCTGCCATGGCTTCCTGCATGGAGGGGATCAGAGCGGTCGCATCTGTCGGGTTGATCGCGATTGCGGTATATCCCTGGGCAATGCACTGTTCAATGGCTGCCACGCCGTTCTGGGAGTCATAGTCTTCTTCGAAAACCTGTACATCAAACCCGTACTCGTCTGCATGCGCCTGCATGGTCTTCCATGCAAATGCCTGGGAGTCATTCTCCAGAGACTGGGTAATAAATGCAACCTTCGGTTTTTCTTCCGCATGGGCAACCATGCCGAGCGCTGCTGTTGCAATTGCTGCAAGCACCAATACCTTCTTATTCATTCTACACCTCCTGAATAATGCCTGCACAATGGCAGATCCCTGATCCTGCTCCATCATGCGTTGAATGTGAAAAGTGAACATTTTATTTTCTAAAATATTCCATACATTGTGAATTATACCAAATATTCAGTGTTTTCAGAAACCCACAATAGACTACAAAAAGTGCATTATCGGACACTAAATTGTTTTCCGAAAATTTCCGGTATTTTCATTTGAAATAAAATTAAGTTTTGAATAAAGCCTATTTTCTTGTGTTTTATCGATTTTTTCGGGAACAGCGGATTGACACCGTCATTCGAAATGTGTCCAAAAAAGAACAGTCAGGAAACAACGGGGGCATTCCTGCCCGATCTGCGGAAGCCGGCGGGCGACATACCGGTCTCCCGTTTGAACACGCGGTGAAAATACTTGGGGGATTCAAACCCGACGTCCCAGGCGATCTCCGAAATATTCCGGTCTGTATTGATGAGGAGTTCGCGCGCATACTGCAGCCGGAGCCTGTTGATGTAGGTCACCACTGTTTCCCCCGTAAACTGCCGGAAGCGGCGGGTCAGATACGATTTGCTGATGTGCGTCCGCTGCGCCAGCTGCTCCAGGGTGATCCGTTCATTATAATGCCTGTCAATATACTGGATGATCTCGTTGAGGAACTGTTCTCCCTCCGGAATCTCGCTCTGGTCGCGGAGAATCATCATCAGAAGCACCTTGATCGCGCTCTCCACCAGATACGGATTCGGAGGATTCCGGTGCTGCTCCTCATAAATCATCAGGAACAGATCACGGATGTTCCGGTTTCCCTCATGCATCAGGATGATCTTGTCCAGCACCAGTTCCGGAATATCCACCCAGAAGCAGATGATCTCCGAGACCGGCGCCAGGTTTTTCCCGTCCTGGTGCATGTAGTTGGCCGGATATACAAGGGTGTCATACACGGAGGCATTCATACTGGTATCGGCAGCCGTCAGCGTCATCTTCCCCTCCAGGAAAAAGATCAGTTCGATATAGGGATGGGAATGCCTTGAATAGTCCCACTTATGGCTGCTCTGGTCAAACCGCTCACAGTATTTCAGTACCGGCTGGCTTTTCTGAATGATCTCACAGTATTCTTCCAGTTTCATTTTGTATCCTTCCCGGGACGTGCCGTCCGAAAACGCACCTTCTGTCCGTCTCAGCCCAAAAAGGCGATCCTTGTCACGCCGCCGGCCTCATCCGTCTTCCAGTGCTCCGAAAGCGTTCCCTCCTGCGCATCGATCGCAAATACCGTGATCCTTGAACTGTCGGCGGTTCCGCAGAGCAGGTATTTTCCGTCCGGAGAGATCGAAAAGTCCCGCGGGATCTTTCCTCCTGCCCAGACGGTCTGCCGTTTCACCAGACGGCCGTCCGCCTCAATGGAAAAGAAGACAAGAAGATCATGCTCGCTGTTCGTTCCCCGCACAGACACATAGAGCCATTTCCCGTTGTCGTGGATATGAATCGCGGCGCCCAGCGTCCCCTCGGGAGAGGTTCCTTCCTTCAGGGCCGGAAGCGTCTGGATGCGCTCTGCACAGCCGTTCTCTTTGTCATACCGGTAAACATTGACCTCGCAGGTAATCTCTGCCATCTGGTAGAGATACGCCCCGCGGCTGTCAAACACTGCATGGCGGCCGCCCTGTCCCGGCAGACAGGCAATGTCCTGCCAGGAGGAATCCCCCGTTTCGGGTTTTTTCAGGATCCCGTTCTCCCAGTCCGCCTCATAGCACACCAGACGATCCAGTCCCAGATCCGAAATGTACAGATGCTTCCCGTCCGGCGCAAGGATCGCCTGATGGGCGTGCGCGCTCCTCTGTCTGGCCGGGTCGGTCCCGTGTCCGGTATGACGGATCAGGAATGACATCGGTGCAAGCGAATGGTCTTCCCGGATCGGGAACAGGCTGACGCTCCCGCCGGAAAAATTGCTGCAGACCAGATATTTTCCGTTCGGACTGACCAGCAGATGGCAGGCATCCGATCCGCCGGTCGCCTGGCTTCCCAGATACGTAAGATCCCCTTCCGGCCCGATGCGCCAGGCGCTCACAAAGGATCCTCCCGCCGTGCCGGAAGGCGCCTCCTTAGAATTGGGGTTTTCCCATGCAAAATCTTTGAGTTCGCTGACGCTGTACAGATACTTTCCTTCCGGATCAGCTTCCACCCAGGAAGGATTGACCGCTTCCCGGAAGATATTCTTCTGCTGCAGCGTTCCGTGCTGCGCGTCCCATTCAAAGCAGATGATCCCCGGGCAGGCCGGCGGGACCGTCTCCCCCGAACCCATCAGCGTGGGGATCGTATATCCTCCTGTATAAACCAGTCTTTTGTCCTGTGCTCCCATTCCGCTTCGTACTCCTTTCATGAAATGCTTGTCATTCCGTTTTGAAAAACGGCAGGCCGGCTTCTCATCCGGCAATGATCGTCTGTATCCCTTTCTCTTCCAGCTCCCCCGCAATTTCCGAAGGGATGCCTTCATCGGTTATGACCGCGAAAAGCCGTTCGGTGATCCCCAGCGGGACAACGCCTCTCTGATGGAATTTCTCACTCTCCGTCAGCACGATCACCCGCTTCGCGGAACCGGCCATGTCCCGCACGGCCTGCGAACGCATCTGGTCACAGTTTGTGAACCCCTGTCCGGAAAAATAACCGTCAGTCCCGACAAAAAAGAGATCTACAAACAGACCGGTCACGCACTCTCTTACCATGGGACCGACCATCACCTGGGCGTCGTTCTGGTACATTCCCCCGAGGACGACCGTCTGGAAACCGGACTTCCCGCGGATATAATCGGCGATGAACGCGCTGTTGGTGATGATCGTCAGCGTGCGGTACATGGAGGTGAGCACATCCGCCAGGATCGCGCAGCAGCTGCCGCTCTCGATCATGATCGTATCCCCGTCGTGCACCAGTTCTGCCGCTTTTTTTGCGATCCGGAGTTTTTCACTGTAATGGTAAGCCAGCCGCCTGTTGATATCATCCGGGCTGCACAGCCTGGCCACGCCGTGTTCCCTGCGGATGATTTTCTTTTTCTCCAGGGCGTCCAGATCTTTCCGGACTGTGACCTGTGAAACGCCAAGCAGCTCAGAGAGCGTAACAACGTCTGTGCGTGTCTCTTTTGTCAGGATCTCAAGGATCCGGTTCGTGCGGTCTTTCATTCTCTTCATTCGTTGTCACCCCGTTTCTGTCTCAAATGAGCAGTCCCGCCGCCGCGGCGTCCGTTCACAGCGTCTGTTCCGTACGCCCGATGATGTCGTCCTGGGTCTTTCTCGACAGAACATTAAAGAATGCACTGTATCCCGCCACGCGGACAATCAGGTCTTTGTGTTTTTCCGGATGCGCCTGGGCGTCAAGCAGCGTCTCCCTGGAGACGATGTTATACTGGACATGATATCCGTGCAGGCGGTTGAAGAACGTGCGGATCAGCATCTCGAGCTTCTCCTTGTTCTCTTCCTTCTCCAGCATGGAAGGCGTCATCTTCTGGTTCAGCAGCACGCCTCCGGTGATCTTTTCGGTCCGCAGCTTGGAAACCGTTTTGAAAACGGCGGTCGGCCCCTTTTTGTCCGAATTGTGCGCGGGGCTGCATCCCTCTGCCAGCGGTTCCTTTGCGTTCCTGCCGTCAGGCGTCGCCATGGTCCCCATCCCCTGGCCGACATTGGCCGAGATCGAGGAGGTGCCGGCGTAGCGGATCCCGCCGATGGGGCCGCGCTGATAGCGGGTATTGGGATAGTTTCTGATCTCGTCGATATACGAATCGTAGGCTTCCACCACAAGCTGGTCCACACTGTCGTCATCATTTCCGTATTTCGGGGCATCCTCGATCAGCATTCTCTGGATGCGCTTGTTTTCCGGAGACTGAAAATCATCCAGAATGGCATCCCAGAGCTGCCTGGTCGTGATCTTTTTCTCATCGAAGACCAGTTTTTTGATCGCAGCAAGGGAATCAGCCATATTGGCGATACCCACCTGAAGTCCGGAGATGAAATCGTACACCGCGCCGCCTTCCTTTATGGTCTTTCCCCTACCGATACAGTCGTCCGTCAGGGCTGAGCAGAGCACATCCGGCACATCCCGCTCGGAAGCCAGGTCGATGGCGTTCTCCACGATCACGCTGTAACGGGTGATCTCCCGGACTGTCTTATCCCATGCCTGAAGGAGCTCTTCGTAGCTTTCCATCTCCGTAAAGTACCCGTATTCCCCGGTGAAACGCTTCCCGGTCGTAAGGTCCACGCCGTTATTCATGGTACACAGCAGCATGCGCGGGAAATTGATGTAGGACATTCCCGTACAGCGGTAGCCCCATTTTCCGGGCACTGCAGTCTCCACGCATCCGATGGCGCTGTAATTGTAAGCATCCTCTTCTTTCACGCCCCAGTTGATGAAGGAAGGAATGATGATCTCGTCGTTGTTCAGCGCGGGCATGCCAAACCCAAGCTTCATGACCTCGATGCACTCATCGAAGAACTTTTTGTTGATCCCGCTGTGATACCGTACCGTCAGGTTCGGCTGGGTCAGACGGGTCTGTGCCACCGACTGCAGCACCAGAAAACTCAGCTCGTTGACCGCATCCGTTTTTTCCGTCGTCTGTCCGCCGATCGTTACGTTCTGGTACATGGGAGAACCGGCGGAACTGAGCGTATGTGCCTGGGACCGGACCTTGTTGATAGTCAGGGTCTTGATCCACAGGCAGGTCAGCAGCTCCAGCGCTTCCTCCTTCGTGATCCCGCCGGAAGCGATATCGCGCTCGTAGTATGGATACATGTACTGGTCAAATCTTCCGTACGACAGGGAATGACCGTTGGATTCGATCTGGAGGATCAGCTGGATGAACCAGACCGACTGCACGGCCTCCCGGAAGGATTCCGCCGGATGATAAGGCACCTTCCGGCAGGTCTTTGCCATCGCCGACAGTTCCGCTTTCCGGGCCGGATCTGTCTCGCTTCCGGCCATCTGTTCTGCCAGGACGGCATATCTTTCCGCGAATTTCTTTACGGAATCGATCACGATCAGCACCGCATTGTAGAAAACATATTTGTCGATGCTCTCCGGATCGGTCAGATCCAGGGCTGCCTTGTGCGCACGGGTGCGTTCTTCATATCCGGCCAGGCCGTCGCGAAGCACCCGTTCGTAATTGACTGCCAGATGTGCATCGCCCGCATTGAGCTTGCCTTCCATCCCGAACAGGCCTGTCTCCATAAAGACGCTCACTTCTTCCGGCAGCAGTGCCTCTCCGCGGGCCCGCAGGTTGTTGTTCTCCCAGAACGGCGCGATTTCGCGCAGCTGCTGTTTTGTTTCCTCCGTGATGTAGAACACATCCCCGTCGCGCTTCTCAAACAGATCCAGCTCGTTCAGGATAAATTCCAGCGTATACTCCGGAAATACCGGCGCATTGCGGTTCTTTGTCGCCTGGTTGCCTGCCAGCAGGGACTTGTCCTCGATATAGATCGTCATCCCTTCCAGAATCTTCTGCAGCATCAGCGCGCGCACCATCACCCGCGGCTGGTTCCGGTTCTCCTGATAGGCTTTCGTCGCCAGGATCGCCCGTTCTGCGTCCACATATGGTTTTTCATCGAGGACCTCCTCCCGGAACGCGTTCATACGGCCGGTCAGCTCTCCGAAATGTTCACTGTTTTTCATATCTTCCCTGCTCCTTATATCTTTATATCTTACTAATACCTGTACTCATTTTGTACGTCTTAACCCCGGCTTATACCAGCAGCTCTGCCGCTCCGATGATCCCGTAGTCTTTCTTCAGTCCGGCAAACCGGAAATCCACCGGAAAATCCTTGATATGGTTATACCCGTCGAACACTGCCCTCACCCGGTCGAACAGCAGATCCCCGAATGCGGTCAGTCCGCCGCCGAACACAAACGTTTTGATGTTGAGAATTTCGTATACATTGTAAACGCAGAAGCCGATGTACTTTTCCATCTGGTCGAGAAGCTCCAGCGCCAGGGGATCCCCTTTTTTGCATGCGTCCAGAATCTCGACGCCGCTCAGTTTCCC